>JANNJX010000482.1:0-2903 GCA_031396005.1 Burkholderiales bacterium | reverse complement strand
GAAGGTGCTGGTGCCGCGGCCGATCTCGTCCATCAGCACCAGCGAGGTCTGCGTCGCGGCATGCATGATCGCGGCAGCTTCGGTCATCTCGACCATGAAGGTCGATTGCGCATTGGCCAGATCATCCGCCGCGCCGATGCGGGTGTGAATCGCGTCGATAGGTCCCAGCCGGCATGCCGCCGCGGGCACGAACGAGCCGATCGACGCCAGCAGCACGATCAGCGCGACCTGGCGCATGTAGGTGCTCTTGCCGCCCATGTTGGGGCCGGTGACGACCTGCATGCGCGTCTTGGCGTCAAGCCGGCAGTGGTTGGCGATGAAGGCGCTGCCGCCGGTTTGCTGCAAGCGCGCTTCGACGACGGGATGGCGGCCGGCGTCGATCTCGATGCAGGGTTGCGAGACGAAGCGCGGGCGTGTCCAGTTCAGCGTGGCGGCGCGTTCGGCGAGCGCAGCGAGCGCGTCGAGCGACGCCAACGCACGCGCGAGTGCACCGAGCGCGGACAGGTGCGGCTGCAACGCATCGAGCAGTGCTTCCCACAGCAGCTTCTCGCGCGCCAACGCACGCTCCTCGGCGGCCAGCGCCTTGTCCTCAAAGGCCTTCAACTCCGGTGTGGTGTAGCGCTCGGCGTTCTTCATCGTCTGCCGGCGCTGGTAATCGGCCGGCACCTTGCCGACATGCGAGGCCGTGACCTCGATGTAGAAGCCATGCACCTTGTTGAACTGCACGCGCAGGTTGGGGATGTTGCTGCGCGCGCGCTCGCGCGCTTCGAGCTGCACCAGGAACTCGTCGGCGGTGCGCGTGATGCCGCGCAGCTCGTCGAGCTCGGCGTCGTGGCCCGGTGCGATCACGCCGCCGTCGCGCAACAGCACGGCCGGCTCGTCAGCGATGGCGCGCAGCGCTTGCGCCAACACGGTCTCGGGTTGCAGCGCCGCGGCCGCTTCCTCCAGCAAAGTGGCGCCCGCCGGCACCGCGGCGCGCAGCGCCGGCAAGCGCGCCAGCGTCTCGCGCAAGCCGGACAACTCGCGCGGCCGCACCTGCCGCAGCGCGATGCGCGCCGCAATGCGCTCGACGTCGGCCACGCCGCGCAGGGCTTCGTGCAGCGGCGTGAAGCCCTGCGCGATCAGGCGCTCGATCGCATCGTGGCGCGCGCCAGCTTCCGCGCGGTCGCGCTTCGGGTGCGCCAGCCAGCGCCGCAGCGCGCGGCTGCCCATGCCGGTGGCGCAGGTGTCGAGCAGCCAGAGCAGCGTCGGCTCGGTCTCGCCACGCAGCGTCAGCGTCAGCTCGAGGTTGCGCTGCGTCGCCGGCGGCACGTCGATCAGCTCACCGCTGTTCGGCACCTCGAGCGATTGCACATGCGCCAGCGCTTGGCTCTGCGTGTGCTCTGCATAGGCGAGCAGCGCGGCGGCCGCGGCATGGGCCAGCGTCAGGTCTTGCGCATTGAAACCGGCCAGGCTGGCGACCTTCAACTGCGCGGCGAGCTTGCGTGCGCCGAGCGCGGCGTCGAACTGCCACGCCGGACGCTGCGTCAACGCGACGCCGCTGGCATGCACGGGTGCGGGCAGGGCGTCGCGGTCCGCGCACAGCACTTCGGCGGCGTCGAGGCGCGCCAGCCATGCCGGCAGTTCGCGCTCGGAACACTCGATGAGTCCCAAACGACCACTCGCCATGCCGAGCCAGGCCAGCCCGTAGCCGGCGCTGCGATCCTTCGCGATCGACAGCAGCAGCGCGTCGCGCCGCTCCGACAGCAGCTCGCCGTCGGTCAGCGTGCCCGGCGTGACCACGCGCACCACCTTGCGCTCGACGGGACCCTTGGCGGTGGCGACATCGCCCACCTGCTCGGCCACGGCCACCGCTTCGCCGAGCTTGATCAGCCGCGCCAGATAACTCTCGACCGAATGAACCGGCACGCCGGCCATCACCACCGGCTCGCCCGCGCTTTGGCCGCGCGTCGTCAGCGTGATGTCGAGCAGGCGGTTGGCTTTGCGCGCGTCGTCGAAGAACAGCTCGTAGAAGTCGCCCATGCGGTAGAAGACGAGCGTGTCCGGGTGCTCGGCCTTGATGCGCAGGTACTGCTGCATCATCGGCGTGTGCGCCGACAGGTCTTGCATCGCCTTCAAGACCACCGCGCGGCTACTTCGCAGCCGGCCGCTTCACGCGCACGATCTTGCGCGGCGCCGGTTCGGTGCTGCCCGTCAGCGCTGCTGCGAGCGCGTCTTCCGGCGTCGGCGCTTGCGCTGGGTTCGGCGTCTGCGGCTCGCCGCCCTTGATCGCCTTCGAATACGGCGACAACAGCTGCACCAGTTGCCCGTACACCTTGGGCGTGCCCGCGACCGCCTCGCGTTGGTAGAGAAAGTCGGCCTCGCCGGTGAAGTTGCCGATCAGGCCGCCGGCCTCGGTGATCATCAGCGAGCCCGCGGCCACGTCCCAGGGGTGCAGGCCGGTTTCGAAGAAGCCGTCGTACCAGCCGGCGGCCACGTAGCAGAGGTCGAGTGCTGCCGCGCCCGGTCGGCGCACGCCGGCGCAGTGCTGCATGACCTGTTCGAACATCTCGACATAGCGCTTGAAGTTGTCGCCCTTGCGGAATGGGAAGCCGGTGCCGATCAGCGACTCGGCCAGGCGGATGCGCTTGGAAACGCGCAGCCGCCTGTCGTTCAGGAAGGCGCCGCGGCCCTTGCTGGCGAAGAAGAGGTCGTTGCGCGTCGGGTCGTACACCACGGCCTGTTCGATCTTGCCGCGGAAGGCCAGCGCGATCGACACCGCATAGACCGGAAAGCCGTGGATGAAGTTGGTCGTGCCGTCGAGCGGGTCGATGATCCACAGGTAGTCGCTGTGCTTGGCGCCGTGCGCGCGGCCCGACTCTTCGGCCAGGATGGCGTGGCCGGGGTAGGCGGTGAGCAGGGTC
>JANNJX010000480.1:0-1646 GCA_031396005.1 Burkholderiales bacterium | reverse complement strand
CATGCCTTCGCCCGGCGCGCAGAACACCGGCCAGTCGCGGATCGATTCCGGCGTGCGGCCCTCGCGCTGCAGCCGCGCCAGTCGAGGCCGTACGCATTACAATCCGTCGTCTTGTAAGGAGCACACGTTGGCTGAATCCACCATCACCGCCAAGGGCCAGACCACCATCCCGGCGCAGGTTCGGGCGCAGATCCATGCCGAGGCCGGCACCCGGCTGGTGTGGTCGGTGGCGCCGGACGGCACGATCATCGTCAGGGCGAAGACGAAGTCCATCCTCGACATGGCCGGCATGGCGAAGGCCCCGAGGGGCAAACGTGTCGCGATCGAGAAGATGAACCCCTTGCGCTGATGCCCGCGCTCGATACCAATGTGCTGATCCGGTACGTCGTGCAGGACGACGAGGCGCAGCTTGCCGCTGCGCGGCGATTGATCCGCAAGGCCGTCAGCGAGGGCCAGACGCTGTTCGTGCCCGTCACGGTCGCGCTCGAACTCGAGTGGGTGCTGCGCTCGAGTTATGGGTACCAACGAGACGAGGCGCTGGAGATTTTGTCGAACCTGTTGTCGGCGGCCGAGCTGACGTTCGAGTCCGAACGCGCTCTCGAGGTCGCGCTCCACCTCTACCGCGAGGGCTCGGCCGATTTCGCAGACTGCCTGCACATCGCGCTGGCAGCGCAGGCTCAGGAGCTGCCCTTGTGGACGTTCGACAAGCGGGCCGGCAAGGTCAGTGGCGCGCGGACGATCGGTCGCTGACAAGAGTCTTCACGTGCAATCGCGTTGGGAGCAGCGCGAGCTGGTCGCGCACGGCTAAGCACGAGACGACCGCAACCCGGTAAAAACCTTGAGTTGATGGCTCCGGCGCTTACCCCGCCTGCGCCAACGCCTCAAAAAAGTCCCCGAAGACTGCATCCCGCGCCACCGCATACCCCTCGCGCATCGGCGCTGCCCCCTCTCCGCGCCCCACCCACCGCCGCTCCCCATCCAGCCCCGGCGTCGGCACCAGCGTGCTCGGCACCCACGCCGGGTTCAGCAGCCAGGCGATGTCGATCACGTCCCAGATCACCCACGAGGTGCCGGGGGCGCGAGGGTCCAGGCCGGCCAGGTCGCGCAGCGGGTTGGCGTCGCGGTACAGGCGGTGTAGCTCGGCGCCGATGGCGCCGCAGGGCTGCACGTGCCGATCCATCTCGGGCAGCGACAGGCGCAGCTGCGCGCCGACGTGGAAGCCCGGCAGGTAGACGATCGGCACGCCGCTGTCGAACAGCACGCGCGTTCCCGCGATGTCCTGCTCCAGGTTGAGCGAAAAGTTGATGTGCGGCGCGTGCGACGGGAAGCCGCTGGTCCAGACGACGACGATGCGCTCGGCGATCTCGGGCGCGCGCAGCAGCGCGCTGGCGACGTTGGTGATGCAGCCCATCGCCGCCACGTACAGCGGCGCCGCGTCGGCCGGCGTGGCCAGCGCCGTCTCGATGAGGTGATCGACGGCCTCGCTCGGCGGCAGCGGCGTGCGCTCGTCGGCGAGGTAGCCCGCACTGCCGCGGAACACGCGGCCGGCGTGCGGCAGGCGCAGCAGGGAGTAGATGCGCACGATCTCGTCGAAGCTGCGCTGCATGCCTTCGCCCGGCGCGCAGAACACCGGCCAGTCGCGGATC
>JANNJX010000461.1:0-1795 GCA_031396005.1 Burkholderiales bacterium | reverse complement strand
GCGATCCCCCGAGGGGATGCGGTCCGGCTTGGGAGCGGCCCGGCGCTCGGCCCGCGACGACAAGCCGCTCATGGCAGCTGCTCCACGGCTCGCAGCGCAAACGCGGAGACCAGCATGCCGAGCACGAACAGCGGCACGCCGAAGCCGCTGTACCAGAGCGCGCGTTCGACCGGCGCGGCGAGGAAGCGCCGCATCATCAGCAACTGCGCGGCAAGCAACCCGGCGACGCCGGCCGCATGCAGCGGCTGCCCCCAATCGACCAGCAACGCCATGACGGCCACCTGCGGCAGCGCCATCGCCCAGCACGCCACCTGCGCTGCGCGCTGCGGACCCAGGCGCACCGGCAGCGAGCCGATGCCCATGCGCGTGTCGCCGCCGATCGACTTGAAATCGTTCAACGTCATGATGCCGTGCGCGCCGGCGCTGTAGAGCGCGGCCAGGATTAGCGAGCGCAGGCTCGGCGCGCCGCCGGCCATGACCGCGGCGCCGGTGATCCACGCCAGGCCCTCATAACAAAGACCGCAGGCTGCGTTGCCCCACCAGCCGTTCTGTTTCAGGCGCAGCGGCGGGGCGCTGTAAGCCCATGCCAGCGCCAGACCGAAGGCCGCGGCGGCAAAGACCCACGGCCCGATGGCCAGAGCAGCCAGCAGAGACAGCAGCGTCCAGGCGACTGCGACGTACAGGCCCCAACGCCCGGGCATGCGGCCGGAGGGAATGGGCCGCTGCGGTTCGTTGATCGCATCGACCTCGCGGTCGAACCAGTCGTTGACGGCCTGGCTGGTCGCGCAGACCAGCGGCCCGGCGAGCAGCACCCCCGCGGCGACCAGCCACAACCGCCCATCCGCCGACGCCCCCGAAGCCACCGCGCCGCAGGCAAAGGCCCACATCGGCGGGAACCAGGTGATCGGCTTGAGCAGTTCGGCGACCGCTGATGGCGCAGGCAGGGTCATCAGCGCATGTTGCGCCTGACACTTTAAAACGTCAACTAAGATTTACACTCTGAACTGTCAATTGCTGGGATCGCCTGCGCCGAGCTCAATGCAACTCTGCGTCGCTCTGTTCGAGCCCGCCCATGCCGAAGCGGCGCAGCTTGACGTACAGGCTCTGCCGCGACAGGCCGAGCAGTTGCGCCGCCATGGCGCGGTTGTCCTTGGTCATCGTCAGCGCCGTTTCGATCGACAGGCGCTCGATCAGGTCGCTGGTTTCCGCCACGATCTGCTTCAGCGGCACGCGGCCAACGAGTTCGGTGAGTTGCGCCACCGAGGCCGGCACCTTGGTCGGCAGCGCCTGCTCGCTGGGGGCGAGGCGGCGGCCGACATCGCGCACGGCGAAGGCGAAGGCTGCCTCGTCGGATGCCACAGGGCCGCCCGCAGCGTCGAGCGCCGACGCGGCGATCTCGACATCGGTCACCTGGCCGAGCACGCCGCGCAGCTCGGTGGAAAACAGGCCAGCGGCGCCGCTGTCGCGCAGGTTGGCCAGCAGCACCGACATCTCGACGCCGGTGCGGCCCAGCCAGCGGTCGAGCGGCTCGCCGCGCGCCTGCTCTTCGCTCGACAACTGCGCCAAGCGGGCAAAGGCGCGATTGACCGCGACCACCCGCCCCGCAGCGTCGGTGAAGGCCAGCGCGTCGGCGGCACTGCTGACAAAAGCGGACTCGAAACCGGCGGGCGCCGGCGCCCGGCCCTCGGCTCCCGTGCCACCTTTGACACGCTTGTTTTCGGCCGGCGCCAGCGGCGCCAGGCGCACGAGCAGGAACGACGCCTGCTCCTGGCGGAACGAGGCCAGAGCCACCGCC
>JANNJX010000458.1:0-4469 GCA_031396005.1 Burkholderiales bacterium | reverse complement strand
GAGTACAACCAGTTCGAGGTCGAGGCCGAGAACATGGGCGACGCGATCCAGTACCTCGAAGACAACATGGCGGTCGAAGTCGTGTTCTACGACGGCAAGGCGATCTCGGTCGAGCTGCCGACCACCGTCGTGCGCGAAATCGAAACCGAACCCGCCGTCAAGGGCGATACCTCGGGCAAGGTGATGAAGCCGGCCAAGCTCGTCGGCACCGGCTTCGAGATCGCCGTGCCGCTGTTCGTCGGCAACGGCGACAAGGTCGAGATCGACACGCGCACGCACGAATACAAGAAAAGAGTGTGAGGCCTTCAGCCCCACCGAGCAGGGCGCCCTCGGGCGCCCTGTTGCCGTCTAAAGCCAGTAGGCCGCCGCGAACACGCCGACCATCATGAACGTCAGCGACAGCTTGACCGCGGTGCCGACGAGCATGCCAATCCACGTCGCCATGCCGACCTTCATGGCCCGCGTGTGGTGTTCCTTGTCGTCCACCAGATGCTCGGCGGTCTTCTTGCGCTGCGCGAACCATTCGCCGAGCACCGCGCCCACCAGCGGCAGGAACAGCACGCCGATGAAGCCGGCCAGGATGCCGAGCACCGTGCCGAGGGCCGCACCGGCAACAGCCCAGCCGCTCGCCCGCACCTTCTTCGCCCCGAGCGCGGCAGCAACGTAGTCGGTGGCAAAGGCGATCGCGCCGAGCACCGCGCAGACCACCACCACCCACACCGGCACACGTGTGAAGTCGTCGAGCCAGGCGCCCCAGGCGATGCCGGCGATCACCAGCACCGTGCCCGGCAACACCGGCAACACCGTGCCGGCGATGCCGACCAGGATCAACAGCCAGACGCCGGCCCAGGCCAGCCAGGACACATCGAAGGACAAGGCACACTCCTGCGGATGAAATTGAGGTCAGCATCATGGCGGCAAACGGCGGCGCATCGAGCCCTGGAGTCGTTGCGATGAGTTTCGATTTCGACGCCGCGGTGCAAGCGCCGTTTCGCATGCAGCCCGTTTTGCGCGGGCTCGATGCCGGCGCGGCGCAGCTCACACCGCTCGCCCCGGGCTCACGCCACCAGCGCGAGAAGCTCGCCGTGTTGTCGGCGCACGCGTCGCATGCGCTGGCCGTGCGACCCGGCTTCGACGCCAGCGCGGCGTTGCATGCGCTCGCAGCGCACGCTGCGCAGGAGCATGGCGCTGCATTCGAGTGGGACGGACAGCACGCGGTGGCCCACCACCTGGGCGTTGCGGTTTCAAATGACGAGCCGCAGCAACAGCGCGCCGGCGTGTTCGGCCTGGGCGATGAAATCACGCGCTGCCTGCTCGGCCTGCCCGCGGGCTGGCGCCTGGCCGGGCTGTTGTGCCTGTCGTTCGCCGAAGATTTCGCCATCGTCGATGGCGGCAATGCCACCATCCCGTGGATCGCGGCGTGCCTGCCCTCGCACTGGGCGCCGCAGCGCAAGGTCGGCCGCCACTTCGCCGAAGTGCATGGGCCGGTGGCCGACAACGCCATGCTCGTACGCGCCGGCGAGCACCTGACGCGCATGGTCTGCGGCGACGAGCGCTGGGAGCGCTTCGTCTGGAACGTGACGCGCCAGCCGCGGCTGAATGCGCATCCTGATTTCGCCGACCCGGCCCCTTGGCCTGTCGATGCGTTCGACGACAGTACAGCGCCACGCGCCTGGTGGCGCACCGAGCGCCAGACCTTCATCCCGCTGCCGCAGATCACGCAAGCACTGTTCACGATCGGCGTCGATACGCAGCTGCTGGGCGCTGCCATCGACACGCCGCACAAGGCTGCGAAGTTGCATGCCGCGATCGCCTCGATGAGCGATGCAGTGCTGGCGTACCGCAGCCTGTCCACCGTGCGGGCGCCGCTGCTGGCGTGGCTGCAATTGCGCATGTGAAGACCGATCCGATCGTTCCGGCGGTGATCGATTTCTCGCAGGACGCTGCGCGCTCGCCGATGTACGACGACATCTACCACCCGCGAGAAGGCGCGTTCGAGCAAGCGCGCGCCGTCTTCCTCGCCGGCAACGGCCTGCCCGAACGCTGGCGCGGCCGCGCGCGCTTCACGATCTTGGAAACCGGCTTCGGCCTGGGCAACAACTTCCTCGCCACCTGGGCCGCATGGCGCGACGATCCGCAGCGCTGCGAGCGGCTGCACTTCGTATCGCTCGAGAAGCACCCGCCGACGCACGACGACCTGGCGCGTGCGCTGGCCCCGTCGCCGTTCACGTCGCTGGCGCAAGCGCTCGTCGCCGCGTGGCCGCCGCTGACGCCGAACCTGCACCGCCTGGGCTTCGACTCCGGACGCGTGCAGTTGCTGCTCGGCCTGGGAGATGCAGCCACCCTCGCGCGTGAACTGGTGGCGCGCGTCGATGCCTTCTACCTCGACGGCTTTGCACCGGCGCGCAACGAAGCGATGTGGTCGCCGCCGCTGTTCAAGTCACTGGCCCGGCTGGCGGCGCCGGGCGCCACCGCCGCCACCTGGAGCGCAGCGCGCGTGGTGCGCGACGGCCTCTGCGGCGCGGGCTTCGATGTGCAGGCCGCCCCCGGCCCCGGCGCCAAGCGCGAGATCACGCTGGCGCGCTACGCCCCACGCTTCACCCCCGCTGCGTCTGCGGGCCGCGTGCTGCCCGCGGCCGCGCCGAGCCACGCCGTCGTCATCGGCGGCGGCATCGCCGGTGCGGCCACCGCGCGTGCGCTGGCGCAGCAGGGCGTGCCGTGCACCGTGCTCGACGTGCAAGCGCAACCCGCGACGCAAGCCTCGGGCAACCCGGCCGGCTTGTTCCACGGCACGGTCGGCAACGACGACACGATGCACACGCGCTGGCACCGCGCGGCGAGTTTTGCCGCCGCCGATTGGGTGCAGGCCTCGCGCGCCGGGGCGAGCGACGGTTTGCTGCGCCTGAATGGCACGCTTGGCCTGGCAGCGATGCAAACGTTGCTCGCAGCACAGCAACTGCCCGCTGGTTATGTGCAGGCGCTCAGCGCCGCGCAGGCGTCGGCGCGCGCCGGGTTGACGCTCACGCAACCGGCGTGGCTGTTCACGCGCGGCGGCTGGGCCGACCCGCGGCTGCTGGCGCAGCACGCGTTTGCCACGCCCAACGTCACCTGGCGAGGCGATGCGCGTGCGCAGTCGATCGAGCGCCGCGCGCAAGGCTGGTTGGTGCGCGACAGCGATGCGCGCGTGATCGCCGAAGCGCCCGTCGTCGTGCTGGCCAACGCTGACGACGCGCTGCGTCTGGCCGCGTTGCCGCCTGTGTGGGCCGAGCGCGTGCGCGGTCAGGTGACGTGGCTTTCGGCAGCGCACAGCGCGCTCGAACCTCGACTTCCCATCGCCAGCGGCGGCTACGTGCTCGCACTGCCCGACGGCGGCCTGCTGATCGGAGCGACGAGCCAGCCCGGCGACGACGATGCGCAGGTGCGCGAGTCCGACCATGCGGCGAATCTCGAACGCGCGCGGCAGTTGCTCGGCGTCGATGTGGTCCGCGCCGGTGCGCTGCTGCACGGCCGCGCCGGCTGGCGCGTCGTCACGCACGACCGCTTGCCCCTCGTCGGCATGGCGCCCGACCTCGCCGCGCCCTTGCCGGCCCGCCGCGGCGCGCCACGGCTGCTGGCGCGGCAGCAAGGCCTTTACCTGCACAGCGCACTCGGCTCGCGCGGCATCACCAGCGCTGCGCTCGCCGGCGAGCTGATCGCGGCGCAAGTCTGCGGCGCGCCGTGGCCGCTCGAAGCCGACCTGGTCGATGCCATCGACCCGGCGAGACTCTCAAGGAAACGCTGGGCCGCTCCCGAGCTTCCTTGAGCCCCCTCGGGGGGCCTGACGCGAAGCGGCAGGTCAGGGGGCACCATGACTGCTCAGAACAAGCCGGTGATGCGCCCGTCGTCGCCGACGTCGATGTGGCACGCCGACGGCACCTTCGGCAGCCCGGGCATCGTCATGATGTCGCCGCAGACCATGACGACAAACTCGGCGCCTGCCGCCAGCCGCACCTCGCGGATCTGGATCACGTGGCCGGTCGGCGCGCCGCGCAGTTGCGGATCGGTCGAGAACGAGTACTGCGTCTTCGCCACGCACACCGGGTAGTGACCGTAGCCTTCGGCTTGCAGCCGCGTGATCTGCGCGCGCACCTTGGTCTCGGCGGCGATGTCAGCCGCGCCGTAGATCTGCGTGGCGATGGTGCGCATCTTCTCCCACAGCGTGGCGCTGTCTTCGTAGACGAACTTGAAGTCGCCGGGCTCGTCGCACAGGCGCACCACCTCGCGCGCCAGCTCGGCCGCGCCGGCGCCACCCTCGGCCCAGTGCCGCGCCAGCACGACCTTGGCGCCGTGGTGGGCGAGCTTGTTCATCAGCAGCTTGATCTCGGCGTCGCTGTCTTCGGTGCGGTGGTTGATGGCGACCACGCACGACAGGCCGAAATGGTTGCGGATGTTGTTGACGTGGCGCTCCAAGTTGGCGATGCCGCGCTCCA
>JANNJX010000449.1:0-2036 GCA_031396005.1 Burkholderiales bacterium | reverse complement strand
AAAGCCACGCTGTCGTTCTCCGATGGTTCACCTGATATGGAGCTGCCGATCTACAAAGGCAGCATCGGCCCGGACGTGAGCGTCTCCTCGTGGCGCCTGAAGAAGCGCTCTATGAAAAGGTCGTTCTCGAGCAGGCCGCGGTGGACAGGAACCCCGGGTCGTAGGTGAACTTGCCGGTCTGCGCGTAGAGCTTGCGGATGTCGATCACGTCCGGGCCGATGCTGCCTTTGTAGATCGGCAGCTCCATATCAGGTGAACCATCGGAGAACGACAGCGTGGCTTTCACGTCGGACGGGGTCATCATGGTCAATGCCTTTCAGAAGTTCGCATCTGGGCGAGCACAGCGCGCACGTCCGCGCTGTCGAGATCGCCCTCGGGCTCGCGGCGGGCGAGCAGCAGGTCGAGCAGATCGGGGTCGGCCAGCGCCATCAGGCGTTCAAGCCCGCGCGTCTGCCCGGCGGTGAGCGTCTCCTCGTGGCGCCTGAAGAAGCGCTCTATGAAAAGGTCGTTCTCGAGCAGGCCGCGGCGGCAGCGCCACTTGAGCTTGTTGAGCTCGGCCAGGGCAAGCATCAAACCGCCCTTCGAACCATCAGCTCTTTGATCTTGCCGATCGCCTTGGTCGGGTTCAGTCCCTTCGGGCAGACATCGACACAGTTCATGATGGTGTGGCAACGGAACAGGCGGTACGGATCTTCGAGGTTGTCCAGGCGCTCGGCGGTGGCTTCATCGCGGCTGTCGGCGATGAAGCGGTAGGCCTGCAGCAGACCTGCCGGGCCGACGAATTTGTCCGGGTTCCACCAGAAGCTCGGGCAACTCGTCGAGCAACTCGCGCAGAGGATGCACTCGTACAAGCCGTTCAACTCGTCGCGCTCCTCGGGCGACTGCAGGCGCTCCTTTTCGGGCGGAGTGTTGTCGTTGACGAGGTAGGGCTTGATCGAGTGGTACTGCTTGAAGAACTGCGTCATGTCGACGATCAGGTCGCGGATCACCGGCAGGCCGGGCAGCGGCTTCAACGTCACCACGTCCGGCAGCGTGCGCATGTTGGTCAGACAGGCCAGGCCGTTCTTGCCGTTGATGTTCATCGCGTCCGATCCGCAGACGCCCTCGCGGCACGAGCGGCGGAAGGTGATCGACGGATCGATCGCCTTCAACTTCATCAGCGCATCGAGCAGCATGCGCTCGGAGCCGTCGAGTTCGACGTCGATGCTCTGCATGCGCGGCTTGGCGTCGGTGTCCGGGTCGTAGCGGTAGATGTTGAAGGTGCGTTGGGTCATGGTGGAACTGCTGCTGCCTCAGAACGTGCGCACTTTGGGCGGAATCGACTCTGCCGTCAGCGGCTTCAGGTTCACCGCCTTGTAATCGAGACGGTTGCCTTCGCTGTACCACAGCGTGTGCTTCATCCACACCTTGTCGTTGCGGCCGTTCGGCAGCTCGGGCGTGTCGCCGTAGTCATCGACGCTGTGGGCGCCGCGGCTTTCCTTTCGTGCGGCTGCCGAGACGATCGTCGCACGCGCCGCTTCGATCAGGTTCTCGACTTCGAGCGCCTCGATGCGCGCCGTGTTGAAGACCTGGCTCTTGTCCTTCAACTGGATGTTATTCACCCGCTCGGTCAGCGCGGCGATCTTGGCCACGCCTTCATCCAGGCTGGCCTGTGTGCGGAAGACGCCGGCGTGCTGCTGCATCGCATTGCGAATGTCGTTGGCGACGTCCTGCGCGTACTCACCGCTGACCGTGTTGTCCAGGCGCACGAGGCGTGCCAGCGACTTGTCGGCGGCATCTGCCGGCAGCGGCTTGTGCGCCTTCGGCTCCCTCTTGATTGCCTCGACGATGTGCAGCCCGGCGGCGCGGCCGAACACCAGCAGATCGAGCAGCGAGTTGGTGCCCAGGCGATTGGCGCCATGCACGCTGACGCACGCGCATTCGCCGACGGCGTAGAAGCCGTTGACGACTTCCGAATGAGGCGCGACGACCTGGCCATGGATGTTGGTCGGGATGCCGCCCATCTGGTAGTGGATCGTCGGCACCACGGGGATCGG
>JANNJX010000433.1:0-7421 GCA_031396005.1 Burkholderiales bacterium | reverse complement strand
AGCAGCAGCTCGCCCCACGGCGAATCCACCAGCACCTCGAGGTGGCTGCCCAGATAGTCGGCGCGCTTGCAGGTGCCTTGCAGCAGTGCCTGCGCCGGCGCCACCAATTGCAAGCGGTGGGGGCGCAACGCGAGCGTCGCCTCGCCTGGCGCTGCGCTCGCCGCCTGCACCGCAACCGTCACGCCCGCGGCGGCGAAGCGCAGGCCGTCGCCGTCGCGTACCAACTCGCCATCGACCAGATTCGCATCGCCGATGAAGTCCGCCATGAAACGCCCCGCGGGCTCGCGGTAGAGCTGGTGCGGCGTGCCCTGCTGCGCGATGCGTCCGCCGTCCATGACGATGATGCGGTCGCTGACGGCGAGCGCTTCGCTCTGGTCGTGCGTCACGTAGAGCACGGTCAGCGACAGCGACTGCTGCAGCTCGCGGATCTCTTGGCGCACGCGGCGGCGCAGCTTGGCATCGAGGTTCGACAGCGGCTCGTCGAACAGCAGCACCGCGGGCTCGAGCACGAGTGAACGCGCGACAGCGACGCGCTGCTGCTGGCCGCCGGAGAGCTCGGAGGGCAGGCGCTTCTCGAGCCCCGACAGGCCGAGCATCTTCAGCTTGTCGGCGGCCAGCGCTTGCGCTTCGGCGCGCGTCTTCTTCATCGACTGCGGGCCGTAGCTGACGTTGTCGAGCACGTTCATGTGCGGGAACAGTGCGTAGGACTGGAAGACCATGCTGACGTCGCGCTCGGCCGCGGAGAGCGTGCTCACGTCCTTGCCGCCGATCAGCACGCGGCCGCTGCTGATGGCCTCCAACCCGGCCACCATGCGCAGCGTCGTCGTCTTGCCGCAGCCCGACGGGCCGAGCAGCGTCACCAGCGTCGCCGGCTCGATGGCGAACGAGACGTCGTCCACCGCGGTGACGTTGCCGTAGCGTTTGCTGACGCCCTCGAAGACCACGCCGCCGCTTTTCTTGCTGTTCATGAGGAGCCTGTGACGAGAGGACGGCGGCCGATCTTCACGCTGCCGGTGAAACGCTGCACGAGCAGCAGCACGGTCAGCATGAAGACGATCAGCACGGTGGAGTAGGCGATCGCCAGCGGATATTCGCCGGCTTCGACGCGGCCGATGATGTAGACGGTGGCCAGGTTGTATTTGGCGGTGGCCAGGAAGATGACGGCGCTGACCGCCGTCATCGCGTGCGTGAACGAGAAGATCAGCGTGGCGACGATCGCCGGCTTCAACAGCGGCAGCACGACCTTCGTTAGCGTGCGCCAGGTCGATGCGCGCAGCGTGGCCGACGCTTCGTCGAGGCTCTTGTCGATCTGCGCCAGCGCCGCGATGCCGGCGCGCACGCCCACCGGCATGTTGCGAAAGTCGAAGCACAGGATGAGGATCGCCAGCCCGCCCGTGAGCTCGAACGGCGGTACGTTGAAGGCGACGATGTAGGCCACGCCGATCACCGTGCCGGGCACGGCGAAGGCCACCATCGTCAGGAACTCGAAGGCGCGGCGGCCGGCGAACTGCTGGCGGGTGATGACGTAGGCCGAGAGCAGGCCGACGATGGCCGTCAGCGGCGCCGCGATGGCTGCGACTTCGATGGTGGTGAAAAAACTGTTCCACGCCGAGCCGACGAAAGCCGGGCCACCGTCGCGCCACTCGATGGCAAAGCCGTCTTTGAAATGTGCGATCACCGGCGTCATGTCGCCGCGGCCGATGTCCTTGACGAAGCCGCCGACCGCGATCACCGCATAACAGGCCAGCGTGAAGACGATCCACGCCATCGCGAAGCCGACGCAGGCGCGGCGCAAGCCGTCCGGCAGCGCCGCCGGCAGCCCCGAGTCGCCCTTGCCGCCGACGCTGACATAACTCGCCTTGCCGAGCCAGCGCTGCTGCAGCCAGAAGGCGATCAGCGTGAAGGCCAGCAGCACGGTGGCCAGCGCCGCGGCGCGCCCGGGCTCATGCTGTGCGCCGGCGACGGCAAAGAAGATCTTGGTCGACAGCACCTCGTAGTTGCCCGCCAGCACGACCGGGTTGCCGAAGTCGGCCAGGCTCTCGACGAAGCCGAGCAGGAACGAGTTCGCCAGCGCCGGTCGCAGCAGCGGCCACGTCACCGTGCGAAAGACCCGCGCGCGCGACGCACGCAGCGTTTGCGCCGCTTCTTCGAGCGACGGGCTCACGGCAGCGAGCGCGCCGTGCAGGATCATGAAGGCGATCGGCGTGAAGCTCAGCAGCTGCGCCAGCGTGACGCCGGTCAGGCCATAGATCCAGCGCGTGCGCGGGATGTCGAACAGCGTGTTCAGCCAGCTGGTGACGAGCCCCGTGCGGCCGAACAGCACGACGAGCGCGAGCGCGATGACGAACGGCGGCGTGACGATCGGCAGCACCGCCATGACGCGGTACAAGCCCGAGAAGCGCTGACCGCCGCGCTGCGCCGCCAGCGCCATCACCAGCCCGATGATCGTCGTGCCGAAGCCGACGATCGTGGCCAGGATCACCGAGTTGATCGCCACGCCGCAGGTCGTGCCGCCACCGAAACAGCCCAGGCCCCAGATGTCGGCCGCGAACAGGCGCTCCATTGCGAGCGTCGGCGCGAAGCTGCCGCCCTTGTCGAGCAACGCCGCCAACAGCGACTTGCCGACCGGAAAGAAGATGAACAGGCCGAGCAGCGCCGCGATGACGACGACGATGCTGGCCACCGTGGTATCGCCGACGAAAAAACCGCTGCGCGCCAGCGAGCGTGCGAAGACGAAGACCAACGCCAACAACGCGGCGTAGTGCAACGCGCCGAACGGCGTGCCGGTGGCGCCTTGCACGAAGCCCTGGCCGAGGAAGATCAGCACCGCCGCGCCGCAGAGCGCAGCCAGCAGCGGCGCCACGCCCCGTGCGGCGATCACTTCGCAAGCTTGCCGACTTCGTCGTCCCACTTCTTCAGCAGCCGCATGCGCTCGGCCGACGAGCCGTATTTGGCGAAGTCGTAGTCGATGAGCTTGATGTCACCGAGCTTGGGCGCCTGCGCCGGCACCGGCGCTTTCTTGTTCGACGGCACCTGAAAACTCTTCGCACTGCCGCCGATGGCCTGCGCTTCGGGCGACAGCGCCCAGTCGTACCACTTGCGCGCGTTGGCCAGGTTCTTCGCGCCCTTGATGATGCTCATCGAGCCGATCTCGTAGCCGGTGCCTTCGCACGGCGAGACCACCTTCACCGGCGCGCCCGTGGCCGCCTGCGTCACCGCGTCGTGCTGAAAGGTGATGCCGATCAACGATTCACCGGTGGCCGCCGCGCGCGCCGGCGCCGCGCCGCTCTTGGTGTACTGGTTGATGTTCTTGTGCATCGCCTTCATCAGGTCGAAGGCTTTTTGTTCACCCAGCAGTTGCACCAGCGTGGCCAGCATCGTGTACGAGGTGCCCGAGGAATTCGGGTTGGCCACCTGCACGTCGTCCTTGTAGATCGGCTTGGCCAGATCGGCCCAGCACTTCGGTTCGGGCAGCTTGCGCTTGGCGAGCTCTTGCGTGTTGTAGCTGTAGCCGAGCGCGCCGGCGTAGATGCCGACGGTGCGGAACTTGGAGGCCTTGGCCTGGCGCACCGCCCAGTCCTGCAACTCGTCGAGCTTGGGCGACACGTACGGATCGGTCAGCCCTTCTTCGGCCGCTTGCAAGTGCGGGTCGCCGGTACCGCCCCACCAGACGTCGCCCTTCGGATTCGCCGCCTCGGCCTTGATCTGCGCATAGAACTCGCCCGAGCTCTTGCGCGTCATCAGCACCTTGATGCCGGTGGCTTTTTCGAACGCAGCCGCCATCGGCCGGCACCATTCTTCCTGCACGCTGCAATAGAGCAGCAACTCGCCTTGGCTCTGCGCGAACGCGGGCGCGCCGGCGGCTGCGGCGAGCAGGGTGGCGAGCAGCGTACGGCGCGTGGAGGTTTTCATCGTCGTGTCTCCTGTGAGGTCGATAGCAAAGAGATGCCGGCCAACGACGACAGCGCATCGGCGAGCGCTGCATTCGTGGCCACGATCGGGTTGCCGGCGAGCAGCCCGCTGCCGGCGAAAAAATCATTGATGCGCCCGCCGGCCTCGGCCACGAGGAGCAGGCCCGCAGCGCAATCCCAGCTATTAATGTGCAGCTCGGCGTAGCCTTCGGTGCGGCCTGCGGCCACGTCGGCCAGGCCGAGCGCGCCGGAGCCGGCGCGGCGCACCGCACAGCCGGCGCCGAGCATGCGATCGAACAGCGCGATGTAGTCGGCCTGCGGCACGCGCAGCGACCAGCCGCACTCGACCGTCGCGCCGTCGAGCGTGGCGATCGGGCTGACGGCCAGACGCCGCGTCGCGCCGCTCTCGTCGAGCCATGCGCCTTCACCGAGCGCTGCCCAGTACAGGCGTTCGTGGCTCGGGTCGTGCAGCACGCCGAGCGCCGGCGCGCCGTGGTGCAGCACGCCGATCGAGACGCAGTAGTGCGCGATGCCGCGCGCGTAGTTGGCGGTGCCGTCGATCGGGTCGATGATCCAGACGAACTCGGCGCTCGCGACATCGGCGCTGGCGCCGTCTTCTTCGCCGAGCACCGCGTCATCGGGGAAGCTGCGGTTGATGGCCTCGCGCACGATGCGCTCGACCTCGCGGTCCATCGCCGTCACCTCGTCGTGCCGACCCTTCGCCGCCAACAGCGCGGCGTGGCCGAACGCGCTGTGCGCCAGTCGGCCGGCATCGGCGGCGAGGCGGCGGCAGAAGGCAAGGCGGGCGTTGTCGCTCATGGGTCGAGTCGATGCTAGGGGGCACCGCGGCGCGGACGATCGGGGTCAACCCCGAGCCACGGCCTTTAAACCGCTTCCACCAACCCGCTCTTCAGCGACTTCGTCAGCGCCACTGCGATGCGCGTGGCCTCCGTCGCGTCGGCCAGCGTCACGGCGAGCGCCTTCTCGCCGCGGCAGACGGCGACGAAGTCGGCCAGCTCGCGGTCGAAGGCTTCGTGCAGGCGCTCGTAGAAGTCGGCCACTGCACGGTGGCGCACGCCGCTGGCGTCGCGCACTTGCAGCCGGTCGCGGTGCGCGCCGACGCCGATCTGCAGCGTGCCCGTCGTGCCGATGACCTCCGACGTGCTCTCGTGGCCATGCGGCAGCGTGCGCGTGGCGTAGAGCATGGCGCGCGCGCCGCCTTCGAACTCGACGATGGCCATGCCGTTGTCGACATCGCCGCAGTCGGCCAGACCGGGGTGCAGCGCGATCGTGCCGCTGGCGAAGACGCGCGTGGCCTGCGGGTTGCCGAGCATCCAGCGCGCCACGTCGATGTCATGCACCGAGCAGTCGAGGAAGATGCCGCCGGAGGTCGGCGCGAAGCGCACGAAGAAGCCCTGCGGGTCGTTCATGTCGCCGGTCTGCGAGCGCACGAGGAAGGGCCGGCCGATGGCGCCGGCGTCGATCTCGGCTTTGGCCTGCCGGTAGCTGGCGTCGAAGCGGCGCACGAAGCCGACCATCGCCACCTGCGCGGGGTGCGCCTGCGCCACCGCAGCGACGCGCTCGCAGGTGGCCACATCCAGCGCCAGCGGCTTTTCGAGGAAGACATGCTTGCCGGCCTCGAGCGCGGCGATGGTCTGCTCGGCGTGCAGCGTGGTCGGCGTGACGATCGCCACCGCGTCGAGGTTGGGGTCGCGCAGCAACGCGCCGAAGTCTTCGTACAGGGTGGAGAGGCCGAGTTCGCGTCGCGCCCAATTGCGTTCGTCGGCGACGGGGCTGCACGCGGCGACGAGCCGTGCGCCGGGCGTGCCGAGCGCGATCACGCGCGCGTGGCGCTGACCCATGCGGCCCAGACCGGCGATGCCGATGCGCAGCGGCGTTGAAGATGCGCTCACGGATGCGCTCACGGATGCGCTCACAGGTATGCTCACAGCGTCACCGCCTGTCCGCTGGTCAGCGACGTCGCCGCCGCGTCGGCGAGCTTTTGCGCCGCCACGCCGTCGGCGATCGTCGTGCGGAACGGCGCGCCGCTTTGCAGGCACTCGAAGAAGTGCACGAGTTCGAGCCGGTACGCCTCGCGGTAGCGCTGCAGAAAAAAGTGCTCCGGCTTGTCGGCGCGCACGCTGGCCGCATCGGACTGCACAACCTCGGTCGGCCGCAGGTTGCCGCATTGCAGCATGCCCGTCGAGCCCAGCACTTCGAAGCGCTGGTCGTAACCGTAAGCGGCGCGGCGGCTGGTGTTGATCTGCGCCAGGCGCCCCTTCTTCGTGCGGATCGTGACGACGCTCGAATCGATGTCGGGCACCTTGGCGATTTCGGCATCGACCAGCACCGAGCCGGTGGCGTACAGCGTGGCCGCTTCATCGCCGTCGTGGCACAGCACCCAGCGAAAGATGTCGAAATCGTGGATTAGCATGTCGCGGAAGATGCCGCCCGAGCCTTTCAAGTACTGCGCCGGCGGCGCGCCGGGGTCGCGGCTGGTGACGACCAGCATCTCCGCCACGCCGATCTCGCCGCGCACGAGGCGCGCCTGCGCTTGCTCAAACGTCGGGTCGAAGCGGCGCTGAAAACCGATCATGCAGGCCACGCCGGCGGCTTTGACCGCGGCGGCGCATTCGATTGCGCGCGGCACCGACAAATCAATGGGCTTCTCGCAGAAGATGTGCTTGCCGGCCGCGGCGGCGCGGTGAATGAGGTCGCTGTGCGTGTCGGTCGGCGAGGCGATGGCGACGACGTCGATTGACTTGTCGGCCAGCACCGCGTCAGGCGTGGACACCGCGGCGCCGAGTTGCTGCGCCAGGCTGGCCGCACTGTCGGCCACCGGGTCGCAGACAAAGCGCAGCGTCACGCCGGGCAACGCGGCGAGGTTGCCGGCATGGATGCGGCCGATGCGGCCGGCGCCAAAGATGGCGACTTGGTGGGTCATGGCATTGCTCCGTGCATCAGTGACTATGGCGCTGCAGCAGCACCCGCAATGGACGAAGCGCACAACGCGTCCAAGCGAACGCCGCGGATCGCGCTTTGCCTGGCCGCTGGCGTTGCCCCCTTGGGGGGAGGCGGCGAAGCCGCTTCGGGGGGATTCATGTCCTCATGTTGCACCGACAGTTCGCGTGCACACAATCGCGGCATGCCCCTACGCTTTCCCTCCGACCGCCGCTTCGACATCGCCTGCCTCGGCCGCTTGGCGGTGGATCTGTACGCGCAGCAGGTCGGCGCGCGGCTCGAAGACGTGTCGAGCTTTGCCAAGTACCTCGGCGGCAGCTCGGCCAACATCGCCTTCGGCGCGGCGCGGCGCGGCTGGGGTTGCGCGCGGCGATGGTGTCGCGCGTCGGCGACGAGCAGATGGGGCGTTTCCTCGTCGAGACGCTGCAGCGCGAGGGCTGCGACACCTCGCAGGTGCAGGTCGATCCGGAGCGGCTGACCGGCCTCGTGCTGCTGGGGCTGAAAGACCGCGACACCTTTCCGCTGCTCTTCATGCGCGAGAATTGCGCC
>JANNJX010000431.1:0-10223 GCA_031396005.1 Burkholderiales bacterium | reverse complement strand
ATCAGGCTCGTGTCGTCGCGCTCGCCGACCATCGTCGTGATGACGACTGCCTGAAGCGCGATCACCGCCAGCGCACCGGCCAGCGCCGGTTTGAGCATCGGCATCGGTATGAGGCGGGCGAACCAGTCACGCACACGCTCGACGGCCGATGGCGCAGCCTGCGCCGGCGCCGCAGCTGCGCGCTTGTCGTGAATACGCCGCAGCGCGCGTTCGAGCCCGACTTCACTCGACACCGGCAGCTCTTCGTGCTGCGTCGCCGCCTGCACCGAGCGCAGCCAGTGCAGCTCGTTCGCTGCCAGCGGGTGCTCGCGCAGGTAGTGCTCGAGCCATGTCCGGTCATCGGCATTCAGCGTGCCGTTGACGTAGAACGGCAGCAGTTCGTCGAAGCGCGATTTCATGTCGTGCCCTCGCGAACTTCAGCCACACCTTCGCGCGACAGCATCACCCGCAGACAATGTTCGAGCTTTTTGCGCGCATGGAACAGCCGCGTCTTCACCGTGTTCTCCGGGCAGGCCTGGACTTGCGCGACGTCGGCCAGCGCCATGCCTTGGTAGAAGACGAGGTGGATGCACTCGCGGTGGTCGTCGGACAGGCGCTGCACGCACTGCAGCACACCCTCCTTGCGCTGGCGCTCGGCCAACGTGTCGAAGCCGTCATGGCCGTCGCCGGCAATCAGCTCGGCGAAGTCTTCGATGTCTTCGTGCTTGTCGTCGGGCTTGCGGCCGCGCCAGGCCATCAGCACCTTGTTGCGCGCCACGCCGATCAGCCAGGTGGAAAACAACGACTCGCCGCGAAAGCGCGTCGGTGCGCGCCAGACTTCATACAGGGTGTCAGCCACGATTTCCTCCGCTTGTGCCGCGTCGCCGATCTGCTTGCTCACGTAGGCATAGAGCCGGCGCGAGAAGGCGCGGTACAGCGCCTTGAACGCCGGCTCGTCGCCTTGCGCAATGAGCGCGAGCAGACGCAGCACTTCGTCGTTGTCCATCGTGACGGTCGGGCCCGGCGCAGGGCTGCCCGGGGCAGTGAGAGGGAGCGCATGGTAGGTCGCCTTCACGGTGGGTCGTCAATACCTAATGAGGCTAGAGCGCCGCGGCCTCGCCGCGGAACTGAACGCGCCGATTCTCCGGGGCGAGCGGGGCGCGGCCGGGCAGGTTCTCGTACTCGCCCATGCCGATGGCGCGCAGCCGCGACGGCTCGATGCCGTGCTGCGCCACCAGGTAGCGCTTGACGCTCTGCGCACGACGCATCGACAGGCGCTCGTTGTACTCGTCGTCGCCACGCGCATCGGTGTGGCCCTCGATCGCCACCAGCCGGTCTTTCGGCAACAGCCGCACGCCTTGGGCGAGCGCGTCGAGCTGCGCCCGTGCCGCGGGCAGGATGTCGGCCGAGTCGAAGGCGAACTGCACCGGCAGCGCCAGCGCCTTCGGCGCCGTTGCCACGGCGGCCATGGCCACTGCGCCGGCCGCGCCGGCCGCGCCTGCCGAGTCTTCGAGCAAGCGGATGGAGCGGAACTTGATCGGCGCTTCACCGAGCACCGCCGCCACGTCGTGCGGGTTCACCGACTCGCCGCTGCGGTAGAGCTTGATTTCTTCGGCAACAGCCGCCGGGGCCGCCAGGGCGAGCAGCAGGCACAAGGTGAAAGGACGGTGATTCATCGAGGGCTCCAAAGAGAAGGGGTTCGCGGCTGTGTTGCGGTGGTCGCGTGATCGGTTCAAGTTTTCTCTTCCTCTGAAGTGCAACCGTCGCTTCGTGTGCAGTCTGCGCGTGGCCCGAAGGCGGCGCGGCGCCCGCCCGTTGCCTTGCAAGCACAACACCCCGCACCCCTAGTTCAAGGCCAGCCGTGTTGAACCGCAGCGCGAACCGCCGCAACCCAGGGCTCGGATGGCAAGCAATTCTGCGATGCCACCGAAGTTGAAACCTCGATTCACTTTTGGAGCTTGAACCATGAAGACCTTCCGCCTCTCCGCCGTCGTCGTTGCTCTGGGCCTCGTGGCCGCTGGCGCCATGGCCGGCGAAATCCGCGACAGCGACATCTACGCCGACAACGCCGACAACCGCGCCACCGGTTCCAACAGCGTGGCGCTGCAGCACGTCGGCACGACCTTCGGCAACGGCCGCATCCTGGACTCCGAAGTCCGTGCGTCGAACGCCCGCAACCGCGCCAGCGGCGCCAGCAGCCTCGCGCACCAAGACATCGGCGTGGCCACCAACGGCGGCACGCTGCGCCGCGTGCTCGTCGACGCCGACAACGCGACCAACGTCGCGTCGGGCTTCAGCAGCATCGCCACGCAGGAAATCGGCAAAGTGTCCAACGGCCTGATCCAGGACACGAACATCTACGCCGACAGCGCCAGCAACCTCGCCAGCGGCTTCAACACCCGTGCCGAGCAGAAGGTCGGCGTCGTCAACTGATCGACGTGCCGTCCTCGGAGCAGACCGTCGCGGGGCGCCGTGCCCGGCGGCGGTCTGTTTCCTGTTCTTGTTTTCGCGCATTCGCGTCATCGCCAGGGGTCCGACCATGAAACTCGTCATCAGCACCTTCGTGCTTTCGATCGCCGCCGCGCTCGTGTTGGCTGGCACCGCCGCCGCCGCCGACGGCAGCGCCGATCTCGATCCGCGCATGCGCGCCAAACTCGCCAAGGCCAAGGCCAAGGCCGCCGCGCAGGAGGCCGACCAGTTCAACTTTCTGGCCAACGGCAACGGCCAACAGCAGGCCGAGTGCGGTGCGCAGCAGATCGGCAACATCGATCTCAACCGCCAGGCCGGCGTCGGACCGCGCGAGATCTTCGTCTTTGCACCCAACGCGATCAACATCGTCGGCCCACGCGGCTGCCAGTGACTCGACAACCAGGAAGGCGTCGCGCCATGAAAACCCACAAGCTGTTCAAACGTTCCGCCCTCGCGCTGGCGCTGGCCGCCGCGCTCGGCGGCTGCACGACGATGGACGTCAAGCAAAAGACGCTCGAGCAGACGCAGACCGTGCGCACAGGCCCCGAAGCGCCGCCGTTCCGCTCGATCACCGGCTTTTCCGCCGGCCTGCGCTGCATGGACAACCTGCTCATCGAGCACGGCATCCGCGATGTCTCGATGCTGGTTGAAGACATCTTCGACCAGACGAAAAAAGTCAACGCCGGCACGCGCGACATGCTCATCACCGCCGTCTCCGACATGACACGGCGCAGCCGCGCCATCCGCATCAACGCCTTCGGTCGCGACGCCACCAATGTCATCAGCTACCTGGCGCAGGCGCAGCGGCAGAGCCCGTACGACGTGATCCCGCAGTTCGACATCAAGGGTTCGGTGTCGCAGTTCGACGAGCAGGTGATCCGCAACACGCAGGACCTGGGTGCGAGCTTCCGGCCGTTCCTCAACCTCGGCGTGTCGCGCGATGCCGCCACCAACATCCTCGGCCTGGACCTGTCGGTGCTGTCCACGTCTGACATGTCGGTGCTCTCCGGCGTCACGTCGCGCAACTCGGTGGTGATCCTGAAAGCCGGCAAGGGCTTCGACGCCGATGCGGCGTACCACAAGCTCGGCGTCAGCTTCAGCATGAGCCTGTCGCGCTCCGAGGGCCAGTCGCAGGCGCTGCGCGGCCTGGTCGAGCTGGCATCGATCGAGCTGATGGGCAAGCTGACGAAGACACCGTACTGGCGCTGCCTCGGCGCCGACGCCGAAAACAACGAGGAGATCAAGCTGGAAATCAGCGACTGGTACTTCTCCATGGCACGCACCCGTATCGAGCTGGTGGCGTACTTCCAGCAGCAGATGCGCCGCCGCGGCTACTACGACGGCCCGCTCGACGGCCAGTTCAACCCGGCGATCGACGAGGCCATTGCCAACTACCGCGAAGCCGTCGGCATGAGCAGCGAGCCGGTGATCGACGAAGCGCTGTTCAAGGCGTATCTCAACACCGACCAGACCAAGGTGCCGCGGCCGGCACAGCCGGTGCGCTTCGTTAAAGCCGCGCCCGAGGCAGCGCCCGTTGCGCCGGCGGCGGGCGTGGCAGCGATGCGCTTTGCCACGCCGGTTGCCGCCAACACGACCAAGCTCGCCGCCGGTGAAGCGATTGCGCTGGTCTTGCAGCCGCAGGCCGACAAACATGTCTACTGCTACCTGCAAGACGAGAACGCGCGCATCACGCGTTTCTATCCGAACCGCTTTGCGAAAGACTCGCTGATCGCGTCGGCCAAGCCGGTCGCACTGCCCGGCCCGATGCGCTTTGCACTGACGATGAACAGCAAGGGCGCGACGGAGACGGTGGCGTGTTTTGCCACGCCGCGCGATGTCTCGCCGCAACTGCCGCAGAGCGTCGTCGGTGTCGACTTCGAGCCGCTGCAAGTGGCCTCGCTCGATCAACTGCGCGGCGCTTTTAGTGCCGCGTCCGCTGGCTCACTGACTCAAGAGGTGCTCTATGTCCAAGCGAAGTGATGAAATGCTGCGGCGCGCCGTCGTCGCCATCGGCGGTGCTGCCGCGCTCGGGCTGTTGGTCGCATCGATCAGCGCCGTGGCCGGCGTCATCGACGCCGAGCGCCAGCGCGAAGCTGCACCGTTGAAGAAGGCGCCGCCGGTGCTGCTGCTGCGCTGCTGGCAGGAAGGCCGGCTGTTGTTCGAAGAGCCGCTGGCCTCGGTGCCAGCCGAGACGCGCAAGAACGCGCGCCTGTCGGTGACCGACCGCAACGGGCAGTCGCTGCACGTCATCGACATGGCCGGCGCGACCTGCCTGGTGCGCAGCACACCGGCCGAGGAGTACCGGGGTGACGGTGGCGCAGCGCGTTGACGGGCGTCCCGCGCGCGTGGCCCTGAGTGGCCGCGCTTGCAAGTGCTTTCGAAATGCGTCGTGGCTTTGCTGATAGATTGGGCGCCCGACGACGCGCAACGTGTCGTGGCCGTGGTGGCAGTCGTCCCAGGAGTTCGGTCAGTCGATGCATTTCGAATCTCGCGCGTCGCGTTGCCTCGCCCTCGCGGCGGTGGCGATGGCCGTGGCGGCGTTGCTGGCGTTCGGCGTCTTCGGCGTGGGGCGCGGCTCGAACTTGCGCTTCGCCGACGTGCGCTACTTCTGGCTGGCGGGCCTGTTGACCGCCGATGGCATCAGCCCTTACGACCACGCCGCCTTCACCGCCGCCGCCGTCCGTCACGGCCTGGGCCCCGAGATCGACCTCTTCGCCTACCCGCCGCACAGTCTGCTGTCGTGGGCGCTGCTGTCGACGCTGCCGGTGGAGGCGCTGCGCTGGGGCTGGACGCTGGTCAACATCGGCATCCTCGCCGTCACGGCGTGGGCGATGGGGCAACGCTTCGAGCACCGCGCCGGCACGCGGCGCGATGCGCGGCCGTCGGCTGCGGCGCTGTGGATCGCTGCGTTCGTCATCGGCAACCCATTCGCTGCGCACCTGATCTGGACGGCGCAAACCGGGCTCATGGTGCTGGCCTGCCTGTTGCTCGCCTGGCATTTCGACCAGCGCGGGCGCTGGCTGCTGGCCGGTGTGCTGATGGGGCTGGCCACCTTCAAGCCGCATTTGTCGCTGCTGGTGCTGCTCTGGTTTCTGCTCACGGGCTCGTGGCGCGTCGTCGCCGTGGCGATGACGACGGCCGCGCTGCTGTTGTTGTACTCCGTGGTGCAGCTCGGCACCGACGTGGTGACACAGTGGCTCGCGGCCTCGGGGGCGTACGAAGCGCAGTTCAACGGCGCGCTGTCCTACAACACCAATCTGAAAAGCCTGTTGCTCGGTCTGGGCATGACCTTGCCGAAAGATTTCACAGCGCTGATGCTGGCGCTGGCGCTGGTGGGAGTGGCGTTTCTGGCGCAAGTGCACCGCCGCCGGCCGATCGCGGTGCACGACGTTCAGGCGGTCTTGCTCGTCACGGCACTGTTCTGGGTGCAGGGCCGCGACTACGACCTCGCCGTGCTCGCGCCGCTCGTGCCGCTGTGGTTCTGGCACGCCCGCAGCAGGCGCTGGGTGCGCTGGGCGGGCTTGGCCGCGCTGCTGTTGCTGTTCGCGCCGCACCGCGGCTTGGCTCAGGCCGGCGTGCCGCTGCTGCCGTACTACCGCATCGCGCTGCTCGGCGCGTTCTGGCTGTGGGCGGTGACGTCGGTCGCGCCGATGACGATGCGCGCCGCACCTGCCGAATGATCGACGCGTAAAAGCTTCCTTACAAGCGCAACATCGACGCGCGCTGAATGGCGCCGTCATCATGCTACGGTCGGGCGCTGCAATCCTGGCGCATCAACTGCTGCGATTGCGCTGCACGTTGCGCATCACCGGGCACGCCGATTGCTCTTGTGGTGATGTTCGCGTCAGAGGGAGAAGAACATATGGCCCGCTCCGGCCCAATAGGCATGCCGCTGGTGATCGATGTCGACGGCACGCTGATCAAATCGAATCTGCTCGTCGAGTCTGCCCTCAAGCTCCTCAAGCAATCGCCGCTGTCCATCATCTGGATGGTGCGCTGGCTGCTGTTCGGCGGCAAGGCGCGTCTGAAGTCTCGCATCGCCGAGCGGGTGGAACTCGACATCGGCAACATGCCGTTTTGCGACGAGATCGTGGCCCTGTGCCGCCAGGCACGACAGCAGGGCCGGCAGGTGGTGCTCGCCACCGGCGCGGCCATGAAGTACGCGCAGCAGATTGCGCTGCTGTTGCGCGTGGACAGCGTGATGGCCACCACGGAGAAGCGCAACCTCACCGGTGAGCGCAAATTGCAGGCCATCCTCGGCGAGTGCGGGCAGGGCGATTTCGTCTATGCCGGCAACGAGACGGTCGATCTGGAGATCTGGCGTTGCGCCGGCGGCGCCGTGGTTTGCGGCAACAACCGCCTGGCCGACGCTGCGGCCAAGGTGTCGACGGTGCAGGCGCACATCCGGCCGCGGCGCCTCGGGCTGGGCGTGCTGGCCCGGGCCCTGCGCATGCACCAGTGGTCGAAGAACGTGCACTTGTTCTTGCCGTTCGTCCCGCTGCTCGCCTACCTCGACCTGACCGCCTGGCTGCTCGGCATCGTGGCGTTCGTCGCCTTCGGCCTGTGCGCTTCGAGCGCGTACCTGTTGAACGATCTGTTCGACCTCGAAGCCGACCGCAAGCATTCGAGCAAGAGCCGGCGCCCGATCCCCGCCGGCGACATCTCGCTGTCCACCGTCATCGTGCTGTCTCTCGGTTTGCTCGCGGCGTCGTTCCTGATCTCGGCGCTGCTGCTGCCGCCGCTGTTCGTCGCCGTGCTGGGTGCGTACTGGGCGCTGACCATGGCGTACTCGCTCGATCTGAAGAAGCGCGTCAATGTCGATGTGATCGTGCTGGCCTGCCTGTACACCGCGCGCGTGCTCGCTGGTGCGGCGGTGCTGGGCGTCAAGCCTTCATTCTGGATGCTCGCCTTTTCGGTGCTGCTGTTTCTCAGCCTGGCCGCGGCCAAGCGCACCACTGAGCTCGATACGTTGTTGCGCAACGGTGAAGACTCCGCCGCCGGTCGCGGCTACCAGACGCGCGACATTCCCGTGCTGATGGCCCAGGGCGCAGCCTCGGGGCAACTCGCAGTGCTGGTCTTGGCGCTCTACCTCAACACCGTGCTGGCCGGCCAGTTCCGCCATCCCGAGTGGTTGTGGGCGGTGTGCCCACTGCTGCTGCTGTGGATCAACCGCGTCTGGATGAAGGTCAGCCGCGGCGAGATGCACGACGACCCCGTGGTGTTCGCGCTGCGCGACGGCTTCAGCCGCGCCACCGCGCTCACTGCCGTGGCCTGCGTGACGATTGCGGCGCTGGTTTGATGAAACACCCTCGAAGCGGCTTTGCCGCCTGCCCCTCAAAGGGGCAACGCCAGCGGCCGGGCGCAGCCCGATCCGCGGCGTTCGCTTGGAGAGGTCTCGCGTTTCGTGCGGCGCAGGTCGCGCGAAGCGCAGTGGACCACTGAGATGGCGCGCCTGACCCTGGTGATGATCGTCGTCAGCGTGCTTCTCAACGCGGCGGCGCAACTGCTGCTCAAGGCCGGCACGCGCGTGCTCGGCGTGATCGACGTGCAGGCCGGCGCGCTGGCCAGCAGCGCATGGGGCGTGGCCACGCAGCCGTTCGTCATCGGCGGCCTGGCCTGCTATGTGGCCAGCGTGGCGATCTGGATCGCGGCCCTGTCGCGTGTCGATGTCAGCGTCGCCTACCCGATGCTGTCTCTGGGCTACATCGTCAATGCGTTGGCGGCGTGGGCGTTGTTCGGCGAAGCGCTGACGCCGGCCAAGATGGTCGGCACCCTGGTCATCCTGGTCGGCGTCGTCATCCTTGCACGAGGGTGAGCGTGCATGGCCGCTCCAAAGCGCTCGCCCCGGAGCGCGCAGCGCGAAGGGTAGTTCGATGACCAGCGCCATGAAAACCATCCTCCTCACCGGCGCGGCCGGCTTCCTCGGCCAGCGCGTGGCACCGGCACTGCGGCGCCGCGGCTGGCAGGTGATCACGACCGACCAACGTGGCGACGTCGATCGGCGCGGCGATCTGGCCGACGAGACTTTCGTGCGCGCGCTGCCCGACGCCGACGTGGTGGTGCACGCGGCCGCGGTGCAGTACGTGACGGCGCGTTTGCCACTCGTTCGCCGGCAGGCCTTCTTCGAGCGCAACAACGTGCGCGCCACGCGCCTGCTCGCGCAGCGCTACGCCGGCGTGCCGGGGCTGCACTTCGTCAACGTCGGCACCAGCATGATGTACCGCCAGTGCGGCGCGGTTCGGTATGCGCCGGACAGCGAGTTGCAAGGGCAGGGTGTGTACAGCCACTCCAAATTGGCGGCGCAGCGAGAGATCGAGCGTGCGTTCGCGCAGTGGGCGACGGTGGTGCCGTGCATCATCGGCGGCCCCGGCCGCGAGGGCCTGTTCCACGGCTTCGTGCAATCGATCCGCCGCAGCGGGCGCGTCGTCTACCCCGGACGCGGCGAGCAGCCGACGGCGATGGTGCACGTCGATGACGTGGCCGAGCTGGTGGCCGTGGTGATCGAGCGCGGCGCGCGCGGCCTCGTCAACGCCGCGGCACGCGAGGCGCTGTCGATCGCGCAGTGGGCGACGCACATCGCCGATGAGCTCGGCGTGCCGGCGCCGCGCCACGTGCGCTTGCCGCTGGCCCCCGTAGCCGCGCTGGCCGCTGCCAGCGGCTGGCGGCTGCTGGCGCGAGAACAACTGCTGATGCTGCAGCAGCCGCACGTGCTCGACATCGACGGCTCGCTGGCGCTCGGCTGGCGGCCGCAACACGACGCCGCGCGCATCGTGCGCGACATCGCGCGCCACATCGCTGCGGGCGCCGCGTCGCCTGGCGACGCCTCGCGAGCATGAGCCTGCGGCCGCCCGAAAGGCGAATTGACCGCAGTGCGCAGCACGGAGGTTTCCTGATGAGCGCGCGCAGCCGCTCCAAAGCGCTCGCGCCGGAGAGCACAGCGCGAAGGTTTGTCCAATGACGGCGGTGTTGCCGCAAGGCAGCGAAAGAGCGGATGCGCGCGCGCAGACGCCGTTGCGCACGCGCTGGTTCTGGCTGTCCTGCCTGCTGCTCTCGGCGTTGCTGCTGCTGCCGCTGTGGTCGCACGAGTACCCCGGCATGACCGACTACCCCAACCACCTGGCGCGCGCGCAAATCATCATCGACCAGCAGTTGCAGGGCATGGCGCATCCGTACTACGTGCTGCGCCACGTGTTGATCGGCAACCTGGGGCTGGACACGCTGGTGCCGCTGCTCGCGAGTGCCGGCATGCAAACCAATGCGGCGTTGAAGTTATTCGCCGGGCTGGCGCTGCTGCTGCCGGTGGCCGGCGTGATCGCGCTGGCGCGCGTGCTGCAAGGCGGCACGCCGTGGCTGGCGCTGCTGGCTTTCCCACTCGCCCATTCGCGCTACTACGCCTGGGGCTTTCTCAACTACTTCTTCGCTCTCGGTCTGGCCTTGCTGGTGTTTGCGTTGTGGCTGCGGCTGCGCGAGCGGCGCCCGCGTCTGGCTGCGCCGGTGCTGGCGCTGCTCGGCGCGCTGGTGATGTGCGCGCACCTCATGGGCTTCGGCGTGCTGGCGCTGCTGGTGCTGTCGCGCGAAGCGTGGCTGCTCTGGCGCGCGCGGCCACACCCGCGATGGCACGCTGCGCTGCCGGCGCTGGCCGCGCTGGCCGCGTGCATGCTGTTCTACCTGATGGCGTTCGAGCGCGGCCTCGGTCTGGACATGAGCTGGTACGACACGGCCGCGGGCAAGCTGCGCAACCTGGCCTCGCCGTTCATGGCCTACGCTGTCTTGCC
>JANNJX010000425.1:0-9229 GCA_031396005.1 Burkholderiales bacterium | reverse complement strand
GCTCGAGATCCTGCCCGGCAACCCGGCCGAGGTGATGCTCGGCGACACGGCCACGGCCGAGTCGCTGGCGGCGCTCGAAGCCCGGCTCGGCCTCGACCAGCCGGCGGCCACGCGCTACTTCGCATGGGTCGGCGGCCTGCTGCGCGGCCAGAGCGCCACCAGCTACGCCTACGACACGCCCACGTTCGCGTTGATCGCCGAGCGCTTGCAGGTCAGCCTGCCGCTGGCGCTGCTGGCGATGGCACTGACCGTGGTTGTCGCGTTGTCGGCCGGCGTCTATGCCGCGGCCAACCACCGCAAGGCCGGCGACACCGGCGTCATGGTGCTGTCGCAGCTCGGCCTGTCGTTGCCGAACTTCTGGCTGGCAATTCTGCTCATCCTGCTGTTCGCGGTGCAATTGCAGTGGGTCAGCGCGGGAGGGTTTCCCGGCTGGCGCGAAGACGATGGCGGCGGCCTGTGGCCCGCGCTGTCGTCGCTGCTCTTGCCGGCGCTGTCGCTGGCCGCGGTGCAAGCCGCGATCCTGGCGCGCGTCACGCGCTCGTCGGTGCTCGAAGCGCTGCGCGAAGACTACGTGCGCACGGCGCGCGCCAAGGGCCTGTCGCGCCGCCAGGTCTTGTGGCGCCATGTGCTGCGCAACGCGATGGTGCCGGTGCTGACGATCATGTGGCTGCAGTTCGCCAACCTCGTCACCGGCGCGATCATCGTCGAGAACGTGTTCGTGCTGCCGGGCATCGGGCGGCTGGTCTTCCAGGCGATCGGCAACCGCGATCTGGTGCTGGTGCGCGACGTGGTGATGCTGCTCGCGGCAGTCGTCGTGCTCGTCAACTTCGCTGTCGATGTGCTGTACGCGGTGATCGATCCGCGGCTGCGCGTGAGGTCGGCCCATGATTGAACGGTCGCTGCGTCACCCGAGTTTTGCGATCGGCGCGTTGCTCGTGCTGCTGCTCGCCACCGCGGCGCTGCTCTCGCTCGTCTGGAGCCCTTACCCGCCAGCCGACATCGACATCGCCAACAAGCTGGCGTTGCCGAGCGCCGCGCACTGGCTGGGCACCGACAGCCTGGGCCGCGACATCGCCTCGCAACTGCTCGTCGGCGCGCAGAACTCGATCGCCGTCGGCGTCGTCGCCGTCGGCATCGGCGTGTTGCTCGGCGTGATGATCGGCTGTCTCGCGGCCGCGCAACGCGGCTGGGTTGAAGAGCTCGTCATGCGCGCCAGCGACTTCACGTTCGCCTTTCCGGCGCTGCTGACCGCCATCATGCTGAGCGCGATCTACGGGCCGGGGCTGCTGACGAGCATCATCGCCATCGGCATCTTCAACGTCCCGGTGTTCGCGCGCCTGGCCCGCGCCGCCGCCAGCACGGTGTGGTCGCGCGACTACGTGCTCGCCGCGCGCGCGGCAGGCACAGGTGCATGGCGCATCACGACCGACCACGTGCTTCCCAACATCGCCAACCTGCTGATCGTGCAGATGACGATCCAGTTCGCGCTCGCCATCCTCGCCGAGGCGGCGCTGTCCTACCTCGGCCTGGGCACGCAGCCGCCGCAACCGAGCTGGGGCCGCATGTTGAACGAAGCGCAGACGATGATGTTCCAGGCGCCGCTGCTGGCGGTCTATCCTGGCGTCGCGATCGCGCTGGCGGTGCTGGGGCTGAACCTGCTCGGCGACGGCTTGCGCGATCTGCTCGATCCGAAACTTGCGAGGCAACGCTGATGAAGACTTTGCAGATCGACTTCGTCTCCGACGTCGCCTGCCCCTGGTGCGCCGTTGGCCTGAATGCGCTCGAACGCGCACTCGAACGCAGCGGCGTCGCGGCCGAGCTGCACATGCAACCGTTCGAGTTGAACCCGACGATGGCCGCCGAGGGCGCCGACGCCGCGCAGTACCTGAAGGCCAAGTACGGCATGAGCGACGAACAGCTCGCCGTCAACCGTGCGCGCATCGCCGAGCGCGGCGCGGCGGAAGGTTTTGTCTTCGGCACGCGCGAGCATGTCTGGAACACCTTCGATGCGCACCGGCTCTTGCATTGGGCCGGCGTCGAAGGCAAGCCGGGCCAGCAGCGTGCGCTGAAGCATGCGTTGCTGAAGGCCTATCACGGCGAAGGCCGCAACCCCGCCGCGCACGACGTGCTGTTCGAACTCGCGGCGCAGGTCGGCCTGCCCATCGAGCGCGCGCGCGAGGTGCTGCGGAAGAACAAGTTCGCCGACGACGTGCGCGAAGCCGAGCGCTTCTGGCAAGCGGCCGGCATCCACTCGGTGCCTGCCGTCGTCATCAACCGCCAGCACCTGATCGCCGGCGGCCAGCCGAGCGAGGTGTTCGAGCAAGCCTTGCGGCGCATCGCCAACGATGCCGCGTAACGTCGAAGTCAAAGCCTGCATCGACAGCGTCGAGGCCTTGCTGGCGCGCGCGCGGCCGTTGGCCGATGGGCCGCCCGAACGGATCGAACAGGACGACACCTTCTTTGCCTGCGTGCGCGGCCGTCTGAAGCTGCGCGACTTCGGCGACGGCAGCGGTGAGCTGATCCACTACGAGCGCGTCGACGACGGCGGGCCGACGCTGTCGGACTACTTTCGCGCGCCGACGTCCGACGCCGCTGCTCTGCGCGACGCGCTGTCGCGAGCCCACGCCGTGATCGGGCGTGTGCGCAAGACGCGTCTCTTGCTGTTGATCGGCCAAACGCGCGTTCACCTCGACCGCGTCGAGGGCTTGGGCGACTTCATCGAACTGGAAGTCGTGCTGCGGCCGGGGCAGAGCGCCGAGGGGGGCGCCGTGATCGCCGAAGCATTGATGACGCGCTTGCAGGTGCCGGCGTCGCAGCGGCTGGCCGGCGCCTACCTCGACCTGCTGTCGGCCGCGTCGAGCGCCGACAGGATCGCCGCGGCCAGGAAGTCGTAGACCCGGCGCACGAGGCGGTTGCCGCGGATCTCGCGGTGCACGGCCAGCCAGCAGGGCAACGGCGGGATCGCTAGCATCGGCAGGATCGCCTCGACACCGGGCCAGTGGCCGATGTTGTAGCGGGCAACGAAGCCGATGCCCGCGCCGGCGGCCACCAGACGTCCGTAGGCTACCTGGTCGTCGGTGCGCAGCGCGAAGTGCTCACGCGGGATGGGCAAACCCATGGAGGCGAAGCCGCGTTCGATCGTGTCGTCGCGGTCGTAACCGATCAGCCGGTGGCGCAGCAGCTCCTCGGGCCGGCGCGGCGTGCCGGCGCGGGCCAGGTAGTCGCGGTGCGCGGCGGCACAGATCGCCACCTCGCCGAGCTTGCGCGCAACGAGCGATGTCTGCGCCGGCCGCACCATGCGCACGGCGATGTCGGCTTCACGCCGCAGCAGGTTGGTCAGCTGGTTCGACGTCACCAGTTCGACGGCGATAGCGGGTTCCTCGATCTGCAGCCGCGCGATGATCGGCGGCAACAACCAGCAGCCAGCGACCATGCTGGTGGTGATGCGCACCTTGCCGCCGGCGGCGTCGCGGCTCTTCGCCAGTGCGCGGCCGAGCGATGCGGCGCCATCGTCCATCTGCCGCGCGGCGTCGGCGATCGCCAAGGCCGCGGCGGTCGGCGTGACGCCGCGGCCGGTGCGCTCGAACAGCGGCACGCCGAGCTGCGCCTCCAGCTCGGCCACATGCCGCGATAGTGTCGGCTGCTGCGCGCCCAGGCGCCGCGCCGCGCCCATCAGGCTGCCGGCGTCGAGCACGGCGAGAAAGCTCCTCACCAGCGCCCAGTCGAAACGCTCGGCAGGGGATGTGGCCATACGGAAGTGTATGGCTGCCTTGCACTGCACAGCAATTGTCGGATGGGTGCGCGCTCCCCACACTGCGGCCATTGATTCGACACAGGAGCCCAACATGGCCGCATCCACCGTTCTCATCCTTGGCGCCAACGGCCGCTTCGGCGCCGCGGCGGCAACAGCATTTGCCGACGCCGGCTGGCGCGTGCTGGCGCAAGTCCGCCGCCCTGGCGCGGTCCACCCTTCGCGCATCACGCCGCTGGCTATCTCGCTGGCCGACACCGACGCGCTGGCCGCTGCGGCGCGCGGCGCGAGCGTCGTCGTGCATGCGATCAACCCGCTCTACACGCACTGGCCGCAGGAGGTGCTGCCGCTCGGCCGGCTGGGCATGAATCTGGCGCAGCGGCTCGGCGCCGCCTTCATGCTGCCCGGCAACGTCTACAACTTCGGCCGCGCGATGCCGGCTCGGCTGACGGAAGACACGCCGCACAGCCTCGGCGCGGACAACACGCGCAAGGGCCGGCTGCGGGTCGAACTCGAAGCCGAGATGGCGCAGCGCGCGGTACAAGGCTTGCGCAGCGTCGTCATCCGCGCCGGCGACTTCTACGGCTGCGGCGTTGGGGGATGGTTCGACCAGGTGATCGCCAAGTCGCTGGCCGGTGGAAAGCTGGTCTACCCTGGCCCACTTGACGTGCCGCACGCCTGGGCCTACGTGCCTGACCTCGCGCGCGCGTTCGTCGCCGTGGCCCAGCGCGACGTGCCACCGGGATTGACGAACCTGCACTTCGCCGGGCACACGCTGACAGGTGCGCAGTTGCTGGCGCACATCGAGCAGGCTGCCGCAGCGATCGGTGTGGCGCCGTCGCGCGGCTGGCGACACGGCCGCCTGCCGTGGGCGTTGATCCGCGCCGGTGGCCTGGTCATGCCGATGTGGCGCGAACTCGCCGAGATGCGCTACCTGTGGTCGCGCCCGCATGCCCTCGAAGACACACGCCTGCGCGCACTCGTCGGCGAGCTGCCGGCGACACCGCTGGCGCAGAGCCTCGCGTCATCGCTGCGCGCACTCGGCCACGGCCGAGCCGTCGGCGCCGAGTCCCTCTCCCCCACCACAGTCTGAAGGACACCGACATGAGCACGCTCAGTTTTGCCACACCCACCGCCGTCGCAACACCGGCAGCCCACGGCGGCCGCGGGCTCGGCCTGCTGCTGATCGCCGACGCCCTGCTGTCGTTCGCGCCCGTCGCCATCCTCGGCGCTGCCATCGGCTGGCCGGCGTCGCTCGACAAACCGGCCACCGAGCAACTGGCGGCGATCGCCGCCGCGCCGCAGGGCGTCGCGCTCGGCTACGGCGTGTACCTGCTTTACTCGGTGCTCGTCGCGCCGCTGATGATCGGCCTGGCATCGCGTCTGGCCGGCGGGCTGCATCAGCCGCTGGCGGCCACGATCGCTGCGTTCGGCGTCTTGTCGGCATTGGCGCGCGCCATCGGCATCCTGCGCTGGCTGACCGTGATGCCGCTGCTGGCCGGCGCCCATGCCGCCGGCGACGCGGCCACGCAAGCGCAGATCGCCTTCGTCTTCGACGCCGTGCATGCGTACGGCGGCGGCATCGGCGAGATCCTCGGCGTCAGCCTCTTCATGGCGCTGTCGGTCGGCCTGCTGTCGGCCGCGGCGCTGGTGCGCCGGCAGATGCCGGCCTCGCTAAGCGTGCTCGGCCTGGTGGCCGCGACGATGCTCGCTGCGCTGTCCGTGCCGTCCTTCGGCGGCCCCGAGTTCATGCCGGTGGCCGCGGCGGTGAGCACGCTTTCGCTGTGGATGCTCGGCGCCGGTGTCTGGCTGCTGCGCGGTCGCTGACGCGAGCACGGTATCGTCGCGGCCGTGCCGCCGCTGCTCGAAGTTCACGACCTCACCGTCACCCTGCCGACCGCGCAAGGACGGCGCGCCGCGTTGCGCGGCGTGTCGTTCACACTCGACCGCGGCGCCACGCTCGGCCTCGTCGGCGAATCGGGCTGCGGCAAATCGCTGACGGCGCTGGCGCTGATGGGCCTGCTGCCCGACGGTGCGCAGGTTGCCGGCTCGATCGCCTTCGACGGCCGCGAGCTGACGACACTCGACGACGACGCGATGGGCGCGCTGCGCGGGGACCGCCTGGGCATGGTGTTCCAGGAGCCGATGACGGCGCTGAACCCGGTGCACCGCGTCGGCCGCCAGATCGCCGAATCGCTGCGTTTGCACAAGCAGATGAGCGCGGCGGCGGCGCGCGCTGAAGCGCTGCGCCTGTTGGAGCGCGTGCAACTGCCGCGCGCGCGCGAGCGGCTGGACGCCTACCCGCACGAGATGTCGGGCGGACAGCGCCAGCGCGTCGTCATCGCCATCGCGCTGGCCTGCGGGCCTGATCTGCTGATCGCCGACGAGCCCACCACCGCGCTCGACGCGACGATCCAGCGCGAGGTGCTCGACCTGCTCGACGAGTTGCGGCAGGGCAGCGGCATGGCGCTGCTGCTGATCAGCCACAACCTCGACGTGATGGCGGCGCGCGTCGAGCGCCTGGCGGTGATGTACTGCGGGCAGATCGTCGAGAGCGGCCCGACGCGTGAGGTCTTCGAGCAGCGCGCGCACCCGTACACGCGCGGTTTGTTCGCGGCGCGGCCGACGCTCGGTCTCGCGCGCGGCACTCGCCTGGCGACGATCCGCGGCCGTGTGCCGGCGTTGCACGAAATGCCCGCGGGATGCGCGTTCGCCGACCGCTGCGATTTCGTTGTCGATGCGTGCCGCGCGGCGCCGCCGGCCGAGCAGACGGTCCGTGGCACGCACGCTGTGCGCTGCATCCGCTGGCGCGAGGTCGCTGCATGACCGCTTTGCTGCAAGTCCTGGCCCTCGGCAAGCACTACCCGCTGCCGCGCGCGCACCCGTTATCGCCCGCATCGACGCTGGCCGCGATCGACGACGTGAGCTTCACTCTCGACGCGGGCAGGACGCTCGGCATCGTCGGCGAGTCCGGCTCCGGCAAGAGCACCTTAGCGCGCTTGGTGATGGCGCTCGAAGCGCCGAGCGTGGGCCAGGTGCTGTTCGAGGGGCGCGACCTGCACGCCCTCGGGCGCGACGCGCTCCGTGCCGCACGCCGCCATTTCCAGATGGTCTTTCAGGACCCCTACAGCTCGCTCGACCCGCGCATGACCGTGGCGCGCACGGTGGGCGAGCCGCTGGAGCAGTTAGAACATCTGCCGGCAGCGGACCGCCGCGAACGCGCCGCGGCGATGCTCGACGCGGTGGGCCTCAACGCCAGCACCGATCTCGACAAGTACCCGCACGAGTTCAGCGGCGGCCAACGCCAGCGCATCGCCATCGCGCGCGCGCTGGTCACGCAGCCGAAGCTGATCGTCGCCGACGAGCCGGTCTCCGCGCTCGATGTCAGCGTGCAGGCCCAGGTGCTCAACCTGATGCAGGATTTGCAGCAGCGCTTTGGCTTGGCGTATCTCTTCATCAGCCACGACCTGGCCGTCGTCGATCTGGTCTGCGACGAGCTGATCGTCTTGCAGCACGGCCGCGTCGTCGAGCGCGGACCGACCGACGAGGTGTTGACCGCCCCGCGCCAGGCCTACACGAAACAACTGATCGAAGCGGTGCCGCGGCCGCTGTGGCAGTCGTAGGCTGCCCCGCCTGATGTGGCAGTCGTAGGCTGCCCCGCCCGATGTGGCAGCCGTAGGCTGGCGTGCCTGATGTGGCAGCATGCGTGCTGATCTGCGAAGGAAACCTCGATGACACCCGCCCGCCACGCCCTGTTTGCCATCGTCGTCGGCTTCTTGCTTCTCGGCGCTGCGCAGGCACAGAGCGTCGACAAGAGCCGCGTCACGCTGGCGATGGTGCTCGAGCCGACCGGCCTCGACCCGACGATTGCGCCGGCCGCGGCCATCGGCGAGATCGTGCACTACAACGTGCTCGAAGGCCTGGCCAAGATCAACGTCGACGGCAGCGTCATGCCGCTGCTGGCCGAGAGCTGGACGATGCAGCCCGACGGCAAGAGCTACACCTTCACGTTGAAGCGCGGCGTCAGGTTCCACGACGGCGAGGCCTTCGATGCCGCCGACGTCAAGTTCAGCTTCGAGCGCGCGAAAGACGACAAGAGCACCAACAAGGCGAAGAAGGCGGTGTTCGACAACATACGCCGCATCGACACGCCCGACGCGCAGACGGTGATCCTGACGCTCGACAACGCCGACCCGAACTTCCTCTTCCGCATGGGCGAGAACACGGCCGTGATCCTCGACGCGAAGAGCGCTGCCGGTGCGGCCACCCGGCCCGTCGGCACGGGGCCGTTCACTCTCGACGAATGGAAGAAGGGCACCTCGGTGTCGCTGAAGAAGTGGCCGGGGTTTCGCGATGCCAAGAGCGTGCGGATCGAGCGCGTGGTCTTTCGCTTCATCAACGACCCGGCCGCGCGCGTGGCGGCGCTGCTCGCCGGCGACATCGACGGCGTGCCGCGCCTGGATGCGCCGCAGGCGCTGAAGCAACTGCAGGGCGACAAGCGCTTCACCGTCACCGTCGGCGACACGGCAGGCAAAGGCATCCTGGCCATCAACAACAAGAAGAAGCCCTTCGACGACGCGCGCGTGCGCCGCGCGATCGCGCACGCGATCGACCGCAAGGCCTTCATCGACGGCGTGTTGGAAGGCCTGGGCAAACCGATCGGCAGCCACTTTGCGCCGACCGACGCCGGGTACGTGGACCTCACCGGCGTCGCGCCGTACGACGTGGAGAAAGCCAAGGCGCTGTTGAAGGAGGCCGGCGTGGCGACGCCGCTCAACGTCACGCTGACGCTGCCGCCGCCGCAGTACGCGAGGAAGGGCGGCGAAGTGATCGCGGCGCAACTGGCCAAGGTCGGCATCGTGGCGAAGATCGAGAACGTCGAGTGGGCGCAGTGGCTCGGCGGCGCGTTCAAGGGCAACTTCGACCTGACGATCATCAACCACGTCGAGCCGCTCGACTACATGCAGTACGCCAACACGGCCTACTACTGGGGCTACGACGACAAGGACTTTCGCGAGATGACGTCGAAGTTCGCCGCCACCGGCAACCCGAAGGAGCGCGCAAAGCTGTTCGCCGATATTCAGCAGAAGATCGCTGCCGATCAGGTCAACGCGTACATCTTCAACCCGGCGCAGGTCGCGGTTTCACGCAAAGGGCTCAAAGGCCTGTGGGCCTCCTCGCCGATCTTTGCGAACGACATGGCGGCGGTGAGCTGGCAATGAGTCGAACGACTATCGAAAAGCTGTACGCCTGCTTCGCGTCGCTCGATGCCAAAGGCATGGCCGCCTGCTACGCCGACGATGCCTTCTTCGAAGACGAAGCCTTCTCGCTGCGCGGCCGGCAGGCGATCGGCGGCATGTGGTCGATGCTGATCGACGCCATTCGCAAGCAAGGCCGCAAGGACTGGAAGCTCGACGTGCGCGACATCACCGAGAACAGCGCGCATTGGGAGCCGACGTACCGCTTCTCGTCGACCGG
>JANNJX010000358.1:0-2343 GCA_031396005.1 Burkholderiales bacterium | reverse complement strand
CTGCTGCGATCTCGCTAGGGGTGCTGGGTCTTCGTGACCCGGCTGAGATCAAACCCTCCGAACCTGACCGGGGTAATGCCCGCGCAAGGGAAGCCACATGAAACGAACCTGCTTCGTCGCCATCGCCATTTCGGGCGTGGTCTCGCTGAATTTTGCCAACGCGGAAGAAGCGCAGCGCATCACCATCACCGGCAGCGCCCCGCAGCAGGCGCCAAGCGTCGCCGGCTTTGGCGACACGCCGCTTGCACGCGTGCCCTTCTCCGCCACCTTGATCGACCAGCGCGCGCTGCAAGACGCGGGCATCTCGAGCCTGGCCGACATCACGCGGCTCGATGCCGGCATCACCGACGCCTACAACGCGCCGGGCTACATCAACCAGTTGGCGGTGCGCGGCTACACGCTCGACAACCGCTTCAACTTCCGCCGCGACGGCTTGCCGATCAACGCCGAGACCGTCATCGGCCAGGCCAACAAACAAGTGCTCGAAGTGTTGAAGGGCACGAGCGGCCTGCAAGCTGGCACGAGTGCGCCAGGCGGCTTGTTGAACCTGGTCGTCAAGCGCCCGCGCGAGCGTGTGCGCGATGCGAACCTGTCATGGGCGCAGGACGGCACACTCGAAGCAGCGCTCGACGTCGGCGCGCGAACAGAGGGCATCGGCTGGCGCGTCAACGCGAGCGGCGCACGGCTCGACCCGCAAACCAACAGCGCGCGCGGCCATCGCTGGATCGCCGCGGGCGCCGTCGATGCACGCCTGGGCAACACGCTCGTCGAAGCCGAAGCCGAAGCCAGCCGGCAGAGCCAGCCGAGCGTGCCTGGCTTCAGCCTGCTCGGCAGCCGCTTGCCGAATGCCGCCAACATCGACCCGCGCTTCAACCTCAACAACCAGCCATGGAGCCTGCCCGTGGTGTTTGCCGGCCGCACCGGATCGCTGCGCGTGACGCACACGCTGGTCGACAACGCCGAGCAGCAGATCGACTTTGTCGCGCACGGCATGCGCCAGCGCCTGACGAACGACGATCGCATCGCCTTTCCGTTCGGCTGCAGCGCAGAGAACGTCTTCGACCGCTACTGCTCCAACGGTAGCTTCGACTACTACGATTTCCGCAGCGACAACGAGCGCCGCACCAGCGACGCGCTCGACTTGGCCGTCAAAGGCCGCGCGTTGCTCGGTGGCATCAGCCACCGCTTCAACGCCGGCGTGCTGTTCACACGCTACGTGGCGCGCTTCGAACGGCAGGCGTTCAACTTCGTCGGCACCGGCACGATCGACGGCCGCTCGGTCGTGCCGCCCGAACCCGCGCTGACCGACGAGAACACGAACCGCGACGAACGCAGCACCGAGCTGCATCTGCAGGACAGCGTGACGCTCGACGCGCAGTGGAGCCTGTGGGTGGGCCTACGCCACACGCGGCTCGATCGCGAGAGCGTGCGCACCGATGGCTCGCGTCCGACGCAATACGCGCAGTCCTTGACAACGCCGTGGCTTGCGGTGAGCCACGCCTTGACCACGCAGACGCAGGCTTATGCCAGCGTCGGCCAAGGCATCGAGTCCGACGTCGTGCCCAACCGGCTGCGCTACGTCAACGCCGGCGACGCGCTGCCGGCGCTGAAGAGCCGGCAGATCGAGATCGGCGTGAAGCACGCGAGCGAGTCGTTCGACTGGCGCGCCGCCGCCTTCGACATCCGCCGCCCCGCAGCGGGTGACTTCCACACCGACGACGGCGCACCCGCGCTCGACAACTGCAGCGACACCGACCCCTGCGTGCGCCGCACCGACGGCAGCGCCAACCATCGCGGCATCGAAGCCGAAGCCGAGTGGCGCGGCGGCGCGCTGTCACTGCGCGGCAGCGCGATGCTGCTGCGCGCGCGCCGCAGCGGCTCCAGCAACGCGGCCGCAAACGGCCTGCAGCCCACCAACGTGCCCAAGCGCAGCCTGAAGCTGCAAGCCGCTTACAACGTCCCCGCGATGCCTGGACTTGCCTTCATCGGTTTCGTCACTCACGAAGGACGGCGCATGGTCGTGCCCGACAACAGCATCGCCACGCCGGGATGGACGCGCATCGATGTCGGCGCACGGGTCACGCAGCGCGTCGGCGAACAGACGCTGGTCTGGCGCCTTGGCATCGACAACGCCACCGACCGCCGCGCGTGGCAGGAGGCGCCGTACCAGTTCAGTCACGCCTACCTTTACCCGTTGGCACCGCGCACCCTGCACGTTTCGCTGGCCGCGCGCTTCTAGGACCGCCGCTATACTCCCGCCCTCTTTTCCCCGATAGCTCAGTTGGTAGAGCGCCGGACTGTTAATCCGTAGGTCCCTGGTTCGAGCCCAGGTCGGGGAGCCAA
>JANNJX010000306.1:0-3534 GCA_031396005.1 Burkholderiales bacterium | reverse complement strand
GGCTTTCTGCTCGCCGCCATCTACGCCACCATCGCCAAGCGCAGCGACAAAGCCCGCGTCTTCGTCGTCTGGCTGCTGTTGTGGGCGCCGGCGCTGGCCGCGATCGGCTGGTTCATGCTGCACAAGAACGGCGCCGTGGCGCAGCCGGTGCCGGTGGCCTTCGGCACGCTGGCCGCGGTCGGCGTGGCGGCCTGGGCCCTGCTCGCCTACAAGCAGGCGGGCCTGCAAAGAGAAGTCAAGGAGTCGGTGTTCCTGACCGCGAAGACCAGCGCGATGGTCTGCTGGCTCTTCGTCGGCAGCGCCATCTTCTCGGCGGCGTTTGCGCTGCTCGGCGGGCAGGAGTTGGTCGAGCGCTGGGTGTTGTCGATGAACCTGTCCAAGACCGAGTTCCTGATCCTGTCGCAGGTCATCATCTTCATCCTCGGCTGGCCGCTCGAGTGGACCGAGATCATCGTCATCTTCATGCCGATCTTCATCCCGCTGCTCGACAACTTCGGCGTCGACCCGCTGTTCTTCGGCCTGCTCGTCGCGCTGAACCTGCAGACCGCGTTCCTTTCGCCGCCGGTGGCGATGGCGGCGTTTTATCTCAAGGGCGTGAGCCCGCCGCACGTGACGCTGAACCAGATCTTCGCCGGCATGCTGCCCTTCATGGGCATCCAGGTGATCGCGATCATCCTGCTCTACCAGTTCCCAGGCATCGGCTTGTGGCTGCCGCAGGTGCTGTACAAGTAGCCGCTCAACGTTTCTTCTTAGCCGTTTCGTAGCGCTCGAGCAGCTTGCGGCCCCTGGCGGCGATGCGGCGCGCCGCGGCGACGACCCTGCGCGCAGCGCAGCGGCTCTGCGCGCTCACGACTTGCCCGCTTTGCTTTTGCGCGCCGCGTTCATGTTGTCGATCATGTTCGGGTACGGCCGCCCCGCCTTTTTCGCGGCACGCTTGGCCGAGGCCTTGGCGGCCGCGCCGAGCGGCTTCGACGTGCGGCTCTTCTTTTTCGGGTTGTCTCGCTCCCAGGGTTCGGAAAGGCTGCTGCGTTTGGAGGCGGTGACCATGGCGTACTCCTGTGCCGGTGGTGGAGCCGCCGCCTAGCAAGGCGCGTGCCCGTGGCTATGATCGATCGGATGCCCATGGAGCCTTCCGACATCGCCGTCTTCGAGCGCGGCTGGCTGTCGTCGAACAACGTCCTGCTGCACGGTCGCGACGGCGAAGATGCGACGCTGATCGACAGCAGCCACTGCCTGCACGGCGAGCAGACGGTGGCGCTGGTGCGGCAAGCGCTGCTGTCGATCGCCACAGGCGCCACGCTCGGCCGCGTGGTCAACACGCACCTGCACTCCGACCATTGCGGCGGCAACGCGGCGCTGCAGCGCGCTTTCGGCGCGCGCATCGTCATCCCGCCCGGCGAGGCCGATGCGATCGCGCGCTGGGACGACGCCGCGCTGTCGTACCGCGCCACCGGCCAGCGCATGGAACGCTTCAAGCACGCTGCGCTGCTGTACCCCGGCGACACGCTGGCCGTGGGCACGCGCACCTGGCAGGCGCTGGCCGCGCCGGGCCATGACCCGCATTCGTTGATCCTGTTCGATGCCGACGACGGCGTGCTCATCAGCGCCGACGCGTTGTGGGAGAACGGTTTCGGCGTGGTCTTCCCCGAGCTCGACGGGCAGGGCGCTTTCGACGACGTGGCCGCGGTGTTGGGCGTCATCGAGAGGCTGCGGCCGCGCCTTGTCATTCCCGGCCACGGCGCGCCGTTCACCGACGTTGCCGCTGCGTTGCACAGGGCGCGCTCGCGCCTGGCGGCCTTCGCGGCCGACCCGCCGCGCCATGCGCGCCACGGTGCCAAGGTGCTGCTCAAGTACCACCTGCTCGAAGAGCAGCAGCAAAACCTGCCCGACGTGCTGGCGTGGTGGTCCACGGTGCCGCTGGTGCAAGGCCTGTGGCAACGCTTGCAGCGCCCGGCAGGATCGATGACGGCTTGGTGCGAACAACTGCTGCACGAACTCGTCGCGACAGGGGCGCTGCGCATCGATGGTGTGCGCGTGACGAATCCATAACACTGTGGACACACCCCCTTCAGAGGGAATGACGAAACACGTTGGCGCGCCGATAGTCGCTCCATGGCCCATCGCACTTTCATCACTCCGACGGCGCATGCGCCGCAATGGTTGCATCGCCTGCACGTTCAACTGCGCTGGCTGCGCGCCGACGTGCGACAGATGGACCGCTTGCCGTTGCTGCGGCTGGCCGGCGCCGTGCTGGTGGCGTTGCTGGCTCTGGCCACGGCCAGCGGCTTGATCGCCACCGTCTGAAAGGCGCGGCGCGGCCCAAAAGTCGCGCCGCTTCTCACGGCGCGACGCGCAACGATCATCTGCGGGTTCACGAAGCCGAGGAAGTCGTGACAAAAATCACAGCCGACGATCTCGTTCCGCCTCAGCTGTATCGTCAAGTTAGGTGAGGACAACGAGGGCAAGGTTTCGTGACACCTCCCTCTGTCGAGTGCGCAGGATGCGACCCCTACAAGGAGTCGGCCTGCAATGCACACCTCGAAAAAGTCTTCCGCTCTTCACGCTGCACGCACGCGCCGCTCCACGCTGCCGACCCGCGGCGCCGATCGCCATCAACGGCTCGCGGCACTGACGCTGACCTTTTCGATGGCCGCCGTGCTCGCCGCCTGCGGCGGCGCGGCCGACAGCCATGCGCCAGCCGCCGGACAAGGCGAGGACGCAGCAGACGCGATGGCCGACACCGCCGTCAAGGGCGTGACGGCCAGCCGCGCGCAGGCGCTGGCTGTCGGTACCTGGGTGCCGTGCGGCGCCGAAGGCGACACCTGCAGCGTGCCCGGCACGCGCAACGTGCGCTATGGCGCCAACGGCGTCTACCTCTCCAAAACGGTCACGGGCTCGATTGCGTGCAACAACAGCGTGTGGGGCGATCCGCTCGTCGGCGTCGTCAAGGCCTGCGCGTATGTCGGCGATGCCGCACCACCGCCGCCTGCGCCCGCACCGGCACCGCCACCGCCGCCTCCTGCGCCAGCGCCAGTGACCGCCTGGGTCAACTGCGCCAGCGAAGGCGGCTCTTGCGCCGTGCCGAGCACGCGCCAAGTGCGTTACGGCGCCAATACCAGCTACGCCTACAGGACAGTGACCGGCTCGATCGCCTGCAACAACGATGTCTGGGGCGATCCGCTGTTGGGCGTGCTGAAGTCTTGCGCCTACGCCGACACGGCGACGCCGGCACCCGCTCCCGCGCCGGCTCCCACGCCAGCGCCAGCGTCAACACCCGCGCCGGCGCCAGCACCGACGCCTGCACCCGCGCCGACGCCTGCACCGGCGCCCACGCCGGCGCCGGCACCCGCCGGCCAGATGACGCAGCGCGATGCCGTGCGTCTGGCCGACCAAGCCACTTTCGGCAGCACCGAAGCGCTGCTCGGCCAGATGCGCACGCAAGGCGCCGCGGCCTGGGTGCAGAGCCAGCTCGGCAGCAGCGGCTCGCGCTACAGCAGCGGCAACGGCGACGCGGTGCACACCGACATGCAGGCC
>JANNJX010000302.1:0-9735 GCA_031396005.1 Burkholderiales bacterium | reverse complement strand
TGACGATCGATCCGGACCGGCTGGCGCAGATCAGGAACGAGCGCCGCCCCGGCAGCAAGTACGCTGCTCTGGCCAATTGTCGATACGAGGTGGCCGAGGGCGAGCGCATGATGAAGCGCGAAGGCATCTCGTGGCTCTCGTCGACGCACAAGTCGATCGAGGAGATTGCGACGACGATCCTGCGCGACTTGCGCCCGGATCGTTTGATGTACTGACTAACGCCGGGTCGCTGGGCCCGCGACGTAGAACTCGCGCTTCTCGCGGTTGAACGCAATGCGATTGCCGTTGCTGCAATCGGCGCACCACCACACCGCCAGCGTGCCGTCGGGCTCGCGGGCCAGCATCGCCAGCGCGCTGCCCGGGTCGGGCACCTCGACCAGGAAGCGCATGCGCACACGCTCACGCGACGGCTCGATGATGGTGACGAACAACCCCTGCTCACCCGTGCAGCGGCGGTAGGCGCCGACGAAGGCGAGTTGCGCCGCTGCGCCGCCGTCGAAGTGGCCCTCCAGCGTGAAGCTGCGGCCCTCGAGCGCCTGATCGACCACGACAGCGCTGACGACTTCATCGAGGCGCTCGCGACTCAGCGCTTCCGCGGCGCACCAGTCGGGATGCAGTCGCTTGATCGGCACGCCCTGCACGCTCGTCGCCCGCGGCTGCCACTGCGCGCGGCGCCACCAAGGGTTGTCGGCCGGCTCCGCCATGACGGTGAACACGGCCTTGTCGGCCGCCTCGACCGCCAACGGCCCCGCCCACAGCGCCAGCAGCAGCAACACCGCCGGCCTCACGCCGCCACCCGCGACGCGTAGAGGCAGATCGCCGCGGCGGCCGCGACGTTGAGCGACTCTTCACCGCCCGGCTGCGCAATGCGCAGCGTCATTCGGCAGCGCGCAGCCAGCGCTGCATCGATGCCCCGCCCTTCATGGCCGAACACCCAGGCGCAAGGAAACGGCAGCGTTGCGCTGCTCAATGATTCTGTCGCGTGGGCACTGGCGGCGAGCAGCGGCACGCGCAACGCCTCCAGATCGCTCAGGTTCAGCCCTTCGATCAGATCGAGCGCGAAGTGCGCGCCCATGCCGGCGCGCAGCACCTTCGGCGACCACAGGCCCGCCGTGCCTTCCAAGGCCAGCACCTGCTTGAAGCCGAGCGCCGACGCGCTGCGCAGCATGCTGCCGACGTTGCCGGCGTCTTGCACGCGGTCGAGCACGATGCTCGGCGCATCGACCTGCATCGCCGGGGCCGCCGGCAGCGCGAGAACAAAGCCGATGCCGCCCGGCGACGGCAACTCGCTGACGCTGGCGAACAGCGCATCGCTGACGCAGGCGACGCGCGGCGCGGCATGCGCCAGCTCGCGCAACGCCGGCTGCGCATGCGCCGACTCGCTGATCAGCGCCTGTAGCGGCACCTGGCCGCGCGCGCGCAGAGCGCTGCACAGGTGCTCGCCTTCGACCCACACTTCAGCGGCCTTGCGGTACGCGGTGCCGCTGTGTTGCAGCCGGCGCAGGCGCACCAGCAGCGGGTTGTCGCGCGCGGTGACCGTCGTGACGGCGCCGGTCACGCGGCGGGCCCCATCACCGCGGCCACCGGCGCGAAGCTGCGGCGGTGCTCGGTGCACGCGCCATGCTCGCGCAAGGCGGCCAGATGCGCCAGCGTCGGGTAGCCCTTGTGCCCGGCGAATCCGTAGGCGGGATGCAGGTCGTGCAACTGCGTCAGCAACTCGTCGCGATGCACCTTGGCGACGATCGACGCCGCAGCAATCGCGGCCACTGTGGCATCGCCCTTGATGACGGTCTCGGCTGGCATCCTCAACGTCGGCAGGCGATTGCCATCCACCAGCACGAAGGCCGGCACGAGACGCAAGCCGTTCACCGCGCGCTGCATCGCCAGCAGCGTCGCCTGCAGAATGTTCAGGCGGTCGATCTCTTCGACGCTGGCTTGCGCAACACACACGCACAACGCCTTGGCGCGAATCTCGGCGGCCAGCCGCGTGCGCGTCACCGGGCCGAGCTGCTTCGAGTCGCGCAGGCCCTTGATCCGCTGCAGATCGTCGAGGATCACGGCCGCGGCCACCACCGGCCCGGCCAGCGGCCCGCGGCCGACTTCATCGACGCCGGCGAACAAGCCGGGCCGCGCCCATTGCAGCGCCAACGGCTTAGGCCTGGCCGGTGATCTGCGCAATGGCATCGGTGGCGGTGCGGGCGGTGTTGCGCCGCAGTTGCAGGTGCAGTTCGGTAAAGCGCTGTTGCAGCGCCTCGCCGCGCTCGGGCGCGTCGAGCCAGGCCAGCACGTCGCCAGCGAGCTGCGCCGGCGTGGCCTTACTCTGGATGCGCTCGGGCACGACGAACTCGCGGCACAGGATGTTGGGCAGCCCGACCCAGGGTTGCAGTTGCATGCGCCTCATGATCTGCCAAGACAGGGCGTTCATTTTGTACGCGATCACCATCGGCCGCTTGAACAGCGCCGCCTCGAGCGTGGCCGTGCCGCTGGCGATGAGCGTCACGTCGCAGGCCGCGAGCGCGTCGTGCGAGGCGCCGTCCTGCAGCGTGATCGGCGCCTCGGGCGCGTGGCGCGCGAACAGCGGCTCGATCAGCGCGCGCAATCCGGGCACCACCGGCAGCACGAAACGCAGATCGGGCCGCGCACGGGCGAGCAAGGCGACGGTGGCGGCGAAGGTCGGCGCGATGGCTTCGATCTCCGAGCGGCGGCTGCCGGGCAGCACCGCCACCAGCGGCTGCGTCTCGTCGAAGCCGAGCGACGCACGCGCCGTGCTGCGCGGCACGCTCAGATCGATCGCATCGGCCAGCGGATGGCCGACGTAGGTGGCTGCGATGCCATGCCGTCGCAGCAGTTCCGGCTCGAACGGAAACAGGCACAGCACATGGTCGGTGCTGCGCGCGATCTTGCCCGCGCGGCCGGCGCGCCAGGCCCAGATCGACGGGCAGACGAAGTGGATCGCCTTCACGCCGGCGTCGCGCAGCTTGTGCTCGAGCCCGAGGTTGAAATCAGGCGCATCGACGCCGATGAAGGCATCCGGTTTGTCGGCCATCAAGCGCTCGAACAGCGCGTCGCGGATGCCTTTGATCTCGCGGTAGTGGCGCAGCACTTCGACGTAGCCGCGCACGGCCAGTTTGTCGTGCGGCCACCAGGCCTGGAAGCCCTGCTCGGCCATGCGCGGGCCGCCGATGCCCAAGGTCTGCAGCGCCGGCCAACGCTGCTTCAGGCCGCCGAGCAGCAGGCCGGCGAGCAAGTCGCCGGAGGCTTCACCGGCGACGAGCGCGAGCTTCATCTCAGTACCGCCCGGCCGTTGCGAAGGTGCTGAGCGCCCCCTCGGGGGGCAGCGAACGCAGTGAGCGTGGTGGTTCCATCTAACGGGCGATGCCACGAGTGGCTGCGGCGAGAAAGTCGAGCAGCATGTCGACATCGACATCGCCGCCTTCGACCGTGCCGCGCAACGCAGCGATCGCCGCCTTGGCGTTGTCGAGCGTCAGCCCGTCGCGGTAAATCAGACGGTGCATCTGCTTGACCAGCGCGATGCGCTCCCTCGAGAACCCGCGCCGGCGCAGGCCCTCGACGTTGAAGCCGGCGATCGACAGCGGATGCCCGGCAACCATCATGAACGGCGGCACGTCCTGAGAGACATGGCTCTGAAAGCCCGTCATCGCATGCGCGCCGATCTTGCAAAACTGGTGCACGCCGGTCAGGCCGCCGACGATCACCCAGTCGCCGATGTGCACATGGCCGGCCAGCGTGGCGTTGTTGGCCAGGATCGTGCGCGAGCCCACCTGCACGTCGTGCGCGATGTGCACGTAGGCCATGATCCAGTTGTCGTCGCCGATGCGCGTCGTGCCGTCGTCTTGCGCTGTGCCCCGGTTGAAGGTGCAGAACTCGCGGATGGTGTTGCGGTCGCCGACCTGCAACCGCGTCGGCTCACCTCGGTACTTCATGTCCTGCGGCGCGGCGCCGAGTGCGGCGTGCGAGAAGATGCGGTTGTCGCGGCCGATCGTCGTCGGCCCTTCGATCACGGTGTGCGCGCCGATCGTGGTGCCGGCGCCGATCTGCACGCCGGCGCCGATCACCGCGTAAGGGCCGACGATGACGCTGCCATCGAGCTCGGCAGCGAGGTCGATGAGCGCAGTCGGATGGATCCGGCTCACGTCACTTCACACCACTTTGCGCATCGTGCACATCAGCTCGGCCTCGACCGCCGTTTCACCACCCACCGAGGCCCGCGTCTTGTACTTGTAGATGCCGGACTTGGCGCGCTCGATGCTCGCTTCGAGAATCAACTGGTCGCCTGGCTCGACCGGCCGCTTGAAACGCGCGCCGTCGATGCCGACAAAATAGACCACGGTATCCTCGCCCGGCTCGACATCCATCGACTCGAACGACAGCAGCGCCGCGGTCTGCGCCAACGCTTCCAGCATCAACACACCCGGCATCACCGGCCGCGCCGGAAAGTGGCCGCCGAAGAACGGCTCGTTGATGGTGACGTTCTTCAGCGCCTTGATGCGCACGTTCTTTTCCAGCTCGAGCACCCGGTCCACCAGCAGGAACGGGTAGCGGTGCGGCAGGCGCTTGAGGATGCGGTGGATGTCCAGCGTCGTCATGTTCACGGCAGCTTTTTCTCGAGGGCGCGCAGGCGCTCGCGCAAGGCGTGCAGGTTGCGCAGCGTGGCGGCGTTCTTTTCCCAGGCCGCATTGTCATCGATGGGGAACATGCCGCTGTACTGCCCCGGCTGCAAGATCGAGCGGCTGACGACGCTGGCCGCGGTGATGTGCACATGGTCGGCGAGTTCGAGATGCCCGAGCACGATGGCGCCGCCGCCGAACGTGCAATGGCGGCCGATCTTCGCGCTGCCGGCCACACCGACGCAGCCGGCCATTGCGCAGTGCGCGCCGATGCGCACGTTGTGGCCGATCTGGATCAGGTTGTCGAGTTTGACGCCATCTTCGATCACCGTGTCTCCCAACGCACCGCGGTCGATGCAGGTGTTGGCGCCGATCTCGACGTCGTCGCCGATGCGCACCGCGCCGAGCTGAGCGATCTTTTCCCAGCGTCCCTCGTGCGGCGCGAAGCCGAAGCCGTCGGCGCCGATGACGACGCCGCTGTGCAGGATGCAGCGCGCACCGATGACGCAGCGCTCGCCGACCGTCACCCGAGCAGCGATGCGCATGTTCTCGCCGATGACCGCATCGGCGCCGACGTAGCTGAGTGCGCCGATGGTTGCACTGGCTGCGATCTGCGCCCCGGCGTCCACCACCGCACTCGGGTGCACGCCGGGCTTGCCGGCGCTGTCGCTCACGGCCCACCACTGCGACAAGCGCGCGTAGTAGAGGTACGGATCAGGCGTGACGAGAGCGGTGCCGCGAGCCGCCGCTTCTTCGGCCAGCGCCGGCGCGACGATGACGCAGCCGGCCTGCGTGGTCGCGAGCTGCGTGCGGTAGCGCGGGTTGGCGAGAAATCCAATCTGTGAAGGGCCGGCAGCTTCGAGCGTGGCGATGCGGTCGATCACCCGCGAACCATCGCCGACGCACTCGCCGCCCAGGCGCTGCACGATCTCGGCGACGGTGACGCGCATCGCCGCTACACCTTGCGGCTTACTTGCCGGCGTTGAGCGCGTCGATCACCTTCTTGGTGATGTCCACGCGCGCGCTCCAGTGCACCGCGTCCTGCACGATCAGGTCGTACTTCTCCTGATCGAAGATCTGCTTGATGACCTTGTTGGCGCGTTCGAGCACGGCCGACAGCTCTTCGTTCTTGCGCGTGTTCAGGTCTTCCTGGAACTCGCGGCGCTTGCGCTGGAACTCGCGGTCCTGCTCCACCAGGTCGCGCTGGCGGCGGCTGCGCTCGGTTTCCGACAACGTCGGCGCATCCTTCTCCAGCTTGTCGGCAGCGGTCTTCAAGCGTGCGCCGAGATCGGTCAGGTCTTTCTCACGTTTGCTGAACTCGGCTTCGAGCTTGGCCTGCGCGGCCTTGGCCGGCACGGCCTCGCGCATCACGCGCTCGCTGTTCACATAACCGATCTTCAACTCCTGGGCCTGCGCTGCGGCAGCCGCAACGCCGAGCGCTGCGGTCACCACCAGGGTCTTCCACGTGTTCATCAGAATGCAGTGCCGATCTGGAATTGGAACTTCTCGATTCTATCTTTGGGATCACTCTTGATCGGCGTGCCCCAGGACAGCTTGAGCGGCCCCACCGGCGAGACCCACGACAGGCCGATGCCGGCCGACGCGCGCAGGCTGTCGGCCTTGATCTTCTCGGCCTCGCCCCAGACGTTGCCGGCGTCCATGAAGCCGAACAGGCGCAGCGTCTTGTCGTTGCCGCTGCCGGGCACGGGCACGTACAGCTCGGCGTTCAAGTTCAGCCGCCGGTTGCCGCCGATGTAGTTGTTGGTCACGTCCACGGTGCCGAGCGAGCCCTGCTGGAAAACGCGCACCGAGCCCAGGCCGCCGCCGTAGAAGTTCTTGAAGATCGGGTACGGCTTGTCGCCCAGGCCCTTGCCCCAGCCCAGTTCGGCGTTGAGGCCGAGCGTGAAGCGGTTGGTGATGGGGATGTACTGTTGGTACTGCAAGTTCGTGCGCAGATACTTGACGTCGCCGGCCACCGACCATTCGAAGTTGACGCGCTGGTAGCGCCCGCGCGTCGGCGCGAGCAGGCTGTCACGCTGATCGCGCGCCCAGCCGATGGTCAGCGGCAGCGCCGTGCTGTTGGCGCCGTAGAGCTCGCGGTAATCCTTGTAGCTCTTGTTGGTGACGGTGCCGGAGATGCGCGTCTGCTCGAAGCCGGCGCCGAAGAACACGGTGTCGAAGTCGGAGAACGGCACGCCGAAGCGCAGCGCGGCGCCCGGCGTGACGAGCTTGTATTCCTCGCCGCGGCTGTTGATCGGTGAGCTGGTGCGATAGAACAGATCGACCGCGCGCGAGATGCCATCGACGGTGAAGTACGGATCGACCGTGGACAGCACCAGATTGCGGTTCGACTGGCTGGTGTTGACCTCGATGCCGAGGTAGTTGCCCGAGCCGAAGACGTTCTCCTGCTTGATCGACGCGGTGAACGAGAGCTTGTCGCTGCTCGAATAGCCGGCGCCGACGAGCAGGTTGCCTGTAGGCTTTTCGACCACCTTGATCGTCAGGTCGACCTGATCGGCGCTGTTGGGCACCTCGTCGGTCTGGATGTCGACTTCCTTGAAGAAGCCCAGGCGGTCGACGCGGTCGCGCGACAGCTTGATGCGCTCGCCGTCGTACCAGGCCGATTCGAGCTGGCGGAACTCGCGCCGCACGACCTCGTCGCGCGTGCGGTCGTTGCCGGCGACGTTGATGCGGCGCACATAGACGCGGCGCTGCGGGTCGGCGCCCAGCACCACCACCACCTGCGCCGCGGCGCGGTCGATCTCGGGCCGCGACTCGGTGCGCGCAAAGGCGTAGCCGAACTGGCCGAACAGATCGGCGAACGACTTCGACGTGGCGGCGACGTCGGCGCTGCGGTACGGGTCGCCCGGCTTGATGCTGACGATGCGCTTGAAATCGTCCTCGCGGCCGAGGTAGTTGCCTTCCAGGCGCACCGCGGTCACGGTGTAGGGCTGGCCCTCGCGCACCGAGATCGTGATGTCGATGTCCTGCTTGTCGGGCGAGATCGTGACCTGGGTCGATTCAATGTCGAACTCGAGATAACCGCGATTCGTGTAGTAGGCGCGGATCGTTTCCAGGTCGGCATTCAATTCGCTGCGCGAATAACGGTCGGTCTTGGTGTACCAGGTCAGCCAGCCACCGGTGCTGCGGCCCATCAAGCCGCGCAAGGTACTTTCCGAGAAGGCCTTGTTGCCGACGATGCGGATCTCGCGGATCTTGGCCGATTCGCCTTCGCTCATCGTGAAGACGACGTTGACGCGGTTGCGCTCCAGCGGCGTGATCGTCGTCGTCACCTCGGCGCCGTACAGGCTCTTGGTGAGGTACTGGCGCTTGATTTCCTGCTCGGCGCGATCGACCAGGGCGCGGTCGAACGGCAGGCCTTCGCCGATGCCGGAGTCTTTCAGCGCCTTGCCGAGCGTGTCGGAATCGAACTCCTTCAAGCCGACGAAGCTGACGTTGGCGATGATCGAGCGCTCCTCGACGATCACCACCACCACCCGGCCCTCGATCTCGATGCGCACGTCCTTGAACAGGCCGGTGGCGAACAGCGCGCGCAACGCGGCGGCGCCCTTCTCGTCGCTGTAGGTGTCGCTGGCGCGAAAGGGCAGCGAGGCAAAGACGGTGCCGGGGTCGGTGCGCTGCAAGCCCTCGACGCGGATGTCTTCGATGGCAAAGGGCTCGGCGGCTCGAACCGGGGGCGACGCGACCGCGGCCACGATCAACACACAAGCCGCCACCGGGCGCAGAGAGAAAGGAGCGGAATAGAAGTGCATCGAGGGTTGAAGGCGCAGCAGCAGCGTTACTGCAGACCCAGACGGGGCGCGAGATCGTTGTAGAAGGCCAGGGTCATCATCATCAGCAACACCGCGGCGCCGGCACGCTGGAGCCAGACCAGCCACTCGTCGGGCACGGGCCGGCCCGTCAAGCCCTCGAAAAGATAATACATGAGGTGTCCGCCATCGAGCATCGGCACCGGCATCAGGTTGATGACACCCAAGCCGACGCTGACCAGCGCCAGAAAGCCGATGTAGTAGGCGATGCCGCGCTCAGCCGATTGACCCGCGTAGTCGGCGATCGTGATCGGCCCGGAGATGTTCTTCAGCGACGCCTGCCCAATCAGCATGCGACCGAACATCTTCACCGTCAGCACCGATTGCTCCCAGGTCAGCGAGACGCCGCGCACCACGCCGTCCCAGATCCCCGTGCGCACCGTCACCGCCTCGGGCAGCTTGCCGACCACGGCATCGATGCGGCCGAAGCGCTGACCGTTGTCGTTCATCACGCGTGGCTGCACCGTCAGCTCCTGCGTCGCGCCGTTGCGCTGCACCGTCCACCGCATCGGCTTGGACGTACCGTCGGCCGCCAGTTGGCGGATGCGCGTGCGCAGTTGATGCGCGTCGCCGATCGGCTGGCCATCGACGCGTTGCACCAGATCGCCGCTTTTCAGACCCGCTTTCTCGGCCGGGCCGCCGGCCACCGGATCGCCCATCACCGGCAGCGAGAACGGCGACGACAGGCCGACGACCTGCGTCAGGAATTTGCCATCGACCTCGCGCTTCTCGGCGCCGTCGAGCGCCAACGTCACCGGCCGTGCTCCGCGGCCTGCCGAATCGCTGACCTCCAGACGCAGGCGCTCGCCGTCGAGCGCGGCCTGCATGATCTGCCAGCGCAGGTCGGTCATCGAGCGCACGTCTTGCGCCTCGTCGCCTTCGCGGCTCCAGCGCTGCACCCAGTCGCCCGAACGCAAACCGGCGCGCTCGGCCAGGCTGCCCGCCACCGGCGCCGACAACACCGCCTTCGGTTCTTCGACGCCGATCCAGTTCTGCGCTGCATACAGCAGCGCAGCGAGGATCAGGTTGGCTGCCGGGCCGGCGGCGACGATCGCGGTGCGTTGCTTCAGCGACTTGCGGTTGAAAGCCTGATCGACCTCGCCGGGCGCCACCGCTTCTTCGCGCTCGTCGAGCATCTTCACGTAGCCGCCGAGCGGCAGCGCGGCGACGACGAACTCGGTGTCGCCGACTTGTCGCCGCCACAGCGTGCGGCCGAAGCCGACCGAGAAGCGCAGCACCTTGACGCCGCACAGCCGCGCCACCTTGTAGTGGCCGTA
>JANNJX010000261.1:0-9733 GCA_031396005.1 Burkholderiales bacterium | reverse complement strand
CGGCATGGACATCGCCGCCCGCGGCGGGTATGACCCGGCGGCCGGCGTGACGCTGTGGCAGAAGATGATGACCGCGGCCAAAGGCGCACCGCCGCAGTTCATGTCCACCCACCCGGCGGGTGCGACGCGGATCAAGGACATCGAAGGCAAGCTCGGCAAGGTCCGGCCGATCTATGCCCGCGCCGCCAAGCCTGAGCGCAAGTTCGCGCCGCCAGCGAAGGCGGCGGCGCGCTGAAAACCGGCGCGCCGCCGCGATCTTTGTTGCCGCTCAGCCGCCGATGCCCAGGGCGGTGAACAACGCGTCGCGCGCCGGGCCGTTGATGCGCAGGCTGTAACCGGGCTGGCCGGTGACGCTGTCCTTGAACCCGTACCAAACGCCGCCAGCGTGCTCGGCGAACCTGCGCTGGAACAGGAAGTCGGCCTCGAAGTTCTCCGGCAGCGCCGCGAACTTCAGCACCCGCTTGTCGCCCAGCGTCTCGATGGTGTAGGTCGTGTCGAGCAGGGTGACGTAGGCGGTGGTGTTGCCGGTCGCGACCGAGCGGTAGTTGCGGTGGAAGCGGGCCTTGCGGCCGTTGGCGTCGAACGAGACCCGGATTTGCGCCTGATTGGTGAACTCCGGAGCCGGCGGCGCCGGCAGCGTGTAGCCCTGGACGAAGATTGCCGTGGAGCCGTTGATCGGCCCGCCATTGATGTTGCCGGGGTACTTGGCGATCATCTCGTCCAGCGACGCGGCGAACGGCCAGGTGTCGAACGGCTGCGAGCTGTCGGCCGGCGCCACGCGCACCTGGTCGTTGGGGCCGGTGGCGATGGCCTCCGGTGTCGCCTTGCGCAGCGAGCCCTGGTAGCTCAGGGTCGATCCCGCCGGGAACGTGGCGCTGGCCAGTTGCGTGTGCACGTTCTGGTCGGGCCCCCAGTTGCGGTAGTCGAACGTGCCGTCCTTGCTGCCGTAGCGGCGGATGTCGCGCACGATCTCGCTCATTAGCCGGCCGTCGAGCGTGGCGGTGGTGCTGCTGACGCGCTCGTCGTCGTAGCTCTGGCAGAAGCGGCTGTCGAACGGCGCCACGCTGTTGACGCGAGTAATGTCGATGCCACTGTTGCCGCAGTCGAACCAGGCGCTGCCTGTCCAGTACAGGCGGTTGCGCTGGAACGGCTGCAGCGCGCCGCCGGTGCGCGTCTCGCGCCGCTCGCTGATGAGGTAGTAGCCCTGCGCGTCGAGCGTGCTGCTGTTGCCGCTGAAGTCGCGCCAGTTGTAGTTGGCGCTGTCGGTGTAAGTGAAGCTGCGCAGCGAGACGAAGGGGCCGGGGCCGGCCGGGGCCTGCGGCTCGGCATGCGCGGGCAGGCCGAGCTGTGTGCGCAGCGCCGTCCAGGCCGTGGTGTTCAGGCGCTGGTTGTAGCTCTTGCGCTGCAGGTCGGTGCTGCCGCGGAAGACGGTGCCGTCGCGCTCGATGAAGAAGCGCTGGCGCTGCGTCTTCTCGATCAGCTCGGCCGGGTAGCCGCTGACAATGCGAACGACGCGGGCCTCGCCGACCGCCGTCGGCTCGCTGTTCTTGCCGTCGCCCGCGGCCACGCAGTTGACCTCGGCGCTGGTGGCACGCACCACGTCGCACTTGAAGAAGCGCACGTTGTTGGCGTCGGTCTGTTCGAAGCCGATCAGCCAGCGCTTGGCGTTCAGCAGCGACGCGTCTGCGGGTTGCGGCACCTCGTACTGGTCGAGGAAGGCGGCATTGCCGCCGTTGACCACCACGTTCGGGTCGCGGAAGTTGGCGGCGAGCGAGGTCTCGTCGTACTCGTCGTCGAAGTTCATCACGTGCCGGCGGTAGCCGTCGGTGCCTCGCACCGACAGCTTTTCGAGCAGGCCGAAGCTGTCGGTGTTGCCGATGTCGTTGACGGACACGCGTGAGTTCAGCGTCGAGCCGTCCGGGAACACCGCGTTGCCGAGCACGGCCGGCGGCGGGCCCCAGTCGGTGGGCAGGCCGTCGGTGTCGGCCAGCGGGTAGGCGCGCATCTCGGCCACCACGTCGGCCATGCGGCGGCCCGCGATGTCCTGGCTGGCGACGCGCGTCTGGCTTTTCGCCGACTCGCAGAACAGGCCCGTGGCCGGCGCGCTGGCGGTCTGGTCGAGGTTCGACGTGACCTGCCATTGGCGGTTGCACACCTTCCATGCCGTGCCCGTCCAGTAGGCGCGGTTGCGGTTGAAGGCTTGATCGACGCCGGCCTGCACTGTCTTGCGCACCTCGCTCGCGACGAAGCGGCCGTTGGCGTCGGTCTGCGTGCTGTCGCCGACGAACAGTTGGTAGAAGTAGTTGGCCGCATCGGTGTAGGTGAAACGGCGCACGCTGACGAAGGGGCCGGGCGTGAACGTCTGCAGCGGCGCGCTGAGTTGGGCCTGGGCTTGGGCCTGCGCTTCGACGGTGCCGGCGCTGAGGTTGGCGTCGGCCAGCAGTACGGCGCTGACCTGCTGGGCCACTTGCTGCGGCGTGCCGCTGGCCGCCCCCACGCGCGCGGCGAGTGCGGGCAGGTTGGTGGAGGTGTTGGCCTCGACCAGCGTCTGCACCTGTTCGGCCGGCACCTGGGCCGCCGTGGCGAGCTGCGTGATGTCGACGATGACGCGGTTGATCGTGGCGGCCAGCGCCGCGGCCTGCGCGTCGGGCGTGCCGATGTAGTTGGCCAACGGCGAGGCGCTCATGCCGAGCAGTTGCTGCACCTGCGCCGTGGCGGCAGCCGTGTCCAGGCCCTGTTCACGCGCGATGTTCACGACCAGCGTGGTCAGCGGGCTGACGAACACCGTCTGGCTGCCGTTGCTGCCGCTGGGCGGCGCCTTGAGCACGAAGGCCGCGCCGACCGCGGCGCCCGTGGCCTGGTCGACCGCGGTGGCCGGCACGTTGGCGATGACCGCGTGCGCGCCGGCAGCATCGCGCGGCACCTCGAAGCGGTAGGCGCCGTCGGCGCCGGTGGGGCCGGCCGTCGGCTCGCCGCTGTCGCACTGGTGGTTGTCGTTGCTGTCGTAGCAGACCGTCACGCCCGAGAGCGGGCCGTCGGCGACAACGCCCGAGATGGCCACGGGGCCGTCGCCGCCGCCGCCGCCCCCGCCACCGCAAGCCGCAACCACCAGCGCTGCGGCTGCCGCGACGGCAGTGAGTACGAGTGATCGCGTGTGAACTGTATTGCTGTCCATGACCGCCCTCCTTAGGCATGGCACCCCTTGTGCCGGATGCGTTTGTAGGAGGGTGCACGCGGTGGCGCATCGTTCTCTTTGAGGACGGGCGGCGCAGCCGATCCTTCATTCGCGGGAGAGGGTTTGCGCGCGCTGCCGGCGCGCTTGCGTGCCCGCACGGGCGTCCACCAGAATGAGGATGCACACAAAAACAAACACCTCCACGATGGCCGCAGTACCACCAACCGATCCATGGCCGCTGCCCGAACTGACCCGGGCCCGCCGCGCCATCGTGGTGGTGGACGTGGTGGAGTCGGTGCGACTGATGCAGGAAGACGAAGCCGGCTTCATCGACCGCTGGCGGCGCTTCGTGCACGAGGTGCGCAGCGAGGTGTTGCCCAAGCATGGGGGGCGGATGGTGAAGAGCCTGGGGGATGGGATGCTGTTGGAGTTTCCGAGTGGCCGGCCCGCCGTGGCTGCAGCACTGGCGATGCAGGCGCTGATGCTGGGCCGGGGCCGAGCCGCCACCGGCGAGGCGTGCAGCGCGCTGCCACTGCGCACCGGCATCCACGCGGCCGAAGTCGTGCTTGACGAACTCGATGTGTACGGCGCCGGAGTCAATCTCGCGGCGCGTCTGGCGGCGCTAGCAGGCCCGGACCAAATCGTCGTGTCCACCGAGGTCTGCGACGAGATCGTGCCCGGGCTCGACGCCGAGGTGGTCGATCTCGGCCAGTGCTGGCTCAAGCATGTCGAGACATCGATTCACACCTTTCGCCTGGGGGCCGTCCGCCCCCAGGCGGGCAGCGCAGCGCAGGCACCACCCGCTCAGATGGCCGCCGAAGGCACGGCAATGGAGATGAATCTGACCTTGGCCGTGTTGCCGCTGAGTTGTGACCAAGGCAGTGCCGCTGACGCCTTGCTCGGCGACTTCGTCGCTGACGGCGTGATCGCGAGCCTGTCAATGACGCCGAATCTGCGTGTGCTGTCGCGCCTGACGACGCGCGCCGCCGCCGTGCGGGCGCTGTCGCTCGAGCAGGTTGCCGTACACCTGCATGCCAACTACGTGCTGTCCGGCTCGTATGTCGTTAACGCCGACCAGGTGCTCGCCGATGCCGAACTGGCCGACACGCGCTCCGGCCATGTAGTCGCGTCCTGGCGCCAGGCCTGCACGCGGGGCCAGTTGTTTGAGCACCCGAGCGAGCCGATCGAGGCGCTGGCGTCGACGGTGCACCATGCCATCCTGCACGCCGAGGCGCAGCGCGCGCGTTCGCAGTCGCTGCCCAACATCGAGGGCTACGCGCTGCTGGCCGGCTCGGTGGGCCTGATTCACCGCGTCACGTCGCAGGACTTCTCGCGCGCCCGCGAGGTCCTTGAAGCCCTGGTTTACCGCGTGCCGCGCCACGGTTCGGGCTACGCATGGCTGGCCAAATGGCATTTCCTGCGCATGATCCGTGGCCTCGCCGAGTCGCCGCTGCGCGAACGCGAGGAGGCGCGCCAGCGCATCGAGCAGGCGCTCGAACGCGACCCCTGCAGCGCCATGGCGTGGTCCCTGCGCGGGCTGCTGCACGCCTGGGTCGACCATGACCTGGAATGTGCCGAGCGAGCCTACGACAGTGCACTCGCCAACAACCCGAGCGAGGCGCTAGCGTGGCTGTACATGAACACCCTGCGCAGCTGGCAGGGCCGCGGGGCGGAGGCCGCCACTTGCGCCGAACGCGCGCTGGCGCTGACGCCGCTGGACCCGATGCGCTATTACTTCGAGTCGCTGGCCGCTGCCGGCATGCTGGCGGCGGGCCGTCACGACGAGGCGATCGCGCTGTGCGAAAGCTCGCTGCGCGTCAACGGCGCGCACACGCCAACGCACCGCGTGCTGACGATCGCGCAGGTGCTGTCGGGCCGCCCGGCCGATGCCGCCAAGACGATGATACGCATGCGCGAGATCGAGCCGAAGCTCACGGTCAGCGAGTACCTGGGGCGCTACCCCGGGGCCGAGGCTGCTCATGCCCGGACCTATACCGACGCGCTGCGTAGCGCGGGATTGCCCGACTGATCACCACTGGAGGAGACGCGATGAGCGAAATGACGAGCATGACCTCGATGACCAGCATGACCTCGATGACCTCGATGACGAGCATGACGTCGATGACCAGCATGCTGCACGGCAATCCGGCGCTGCTCGGCGCGCTCAGCGGCCTGTCAGGCGATCCGCTGGTGGCCGACGCGATGATCCGGTCGCGAGCACGCCAACTTCCGGCAGCCGACGGCTGGAATCCGCAGAGAAAAGGCAAATTCGCTGGCACCTACCTGCCGCAAGGCAGCGTCAAAGACTTCGATGCCTGCCTGCCGGAAGTGCGGGCGCATCTGGCGGTGCAGGAAATGCTGGCGCATCTGGTGATGACGGTCACGCCGTCGAGCGGCAGCGCGGTTACCGCGAGCGTGTTCCGCGACGAGCCGTTCGCGCTGACCTCTGCGCAGAGAACGGCAGTTGCAAAGGCGACGGGAGTGGCTGCGGCGGCAGTCGGCGTCGCGACCCAAAAGCCGGTGGTCAAGATCGAGTGCCCGAACTTGGGAATCTTCGCTACAGGTTGGCAATTGGATCAGGTAAAAGACCGCGCTCGCGCCGACAGTCGGCGCGCCCGCGCCCCGGAAATCCTGACCCAGGTCTTGCCCCAGGTCCCGTTCTGGGCCAGCGTGGTGCCGCTGTCTGCCTGGCGCACGCGCCACAGTTTCGAGTTCATCGGCATCGCGCTGCACTTTGCCATGCTGGTCTGCCACCGCTTGAAGCACGCACTGTCGGTGCCGCGGCCGAACGATTTTTCGGTGCAGGTGCAGCCCTTGCTGCAAACGCCGGGCTGGGCCGCGTTTCCGAGCGGCCACGCGACCGAGGCCTTCATGTTCGCGCGCTTGATGCGGGCCCTGCTGATTCAGGACGACACCAGCCCGGTCCAGGAGGCCCTGCAGCTACAGGCCAAGGGCATCGCCGACAACCGTGTTGTCGCCGGGCTGCATTTCCCGGTGGACGGCGTTGCGGGTCGACTGCTCGGTGAAACGCTGGCCGAGTACGTGTTGGCGCTGTGCGGTCAAGGCTCTTGGCTCGACCGCGCGTTCGTCGGGTCGGATGGTGGCGTAGCCATGGCCGATCTCGACCTGTCGCACCGCCTTAGCGGCGCCAACAACGTTCCCGCGTACTACGGGCTGGGTACTGCGCAGAGCTGTGCTGCGCGCCCCTTGCTCGTGCACCTTTGGGACAACGCGCGCACGGAGTGGAGGGACGCTGACTTCCTGCCGTGACTGCAACCGGAGCCCACCATGCCGCACCTGAAATGGGATGCCATCAAGACCGGGCCGGTCACCGGCATCGACTGGTCGACGCTCGCGTCGATGCGACGCACCGACCCGTACCTTTGCTGGCTCGACGTGTCGCACTTCGTCGGCGCCGGGCAAGGGCAGCAGGTGCAGGTGCTGCTCGAACTGGTAGACGGCTGCAAGGCCAACGAGGCGGCGGCAGCCCTCCTGAAAATGGGGCTGACGGCATTGCCCGTCTATACCGCCGCACCGGAGACGCGATACATGACCGCCGTTGCGAGCGCCCCGATGGACATGAAAGCGCTGCAGGGCCATGTTGATCACGACGAGCGCGTGATCGAACGCTACGAAGTCAGCGCGGGTGTGCTCAACCCGGACTACAGCGCGCTCGAACACCTCGCGACAGGCCCCGGTGAAAACAAGCTCGCCGGCTTCATCGATTTCGGATGCGCCTTCGCGCAGCGGCGCTTCATGCATTCGACACTGAAAAAGGGGACGCGCCTGGTCGCGTTGTGGAACCAGCAGGCCGAACCTTACGCACCACCGCCGGGTAGAAAGGCACTGAACTGGCAGCCGCCGGCCCCTTACGGCTATGGACTCGAAGCCAAGAAGGCCGATCTCGACGGCTACATGGCGCAGTTCAGCGCCAGCGGCAAACTCGACGATCGTATCGACGAGGAAACGTGTTATCGCTGGGCTGGCTACGAGGCGGTACGCCAGCACGCGACCCACGGCACGCATGTGATGGACGTCGCGGTCGGCTGGCCCAACCCGGTGCGCCACCGCCATACCCCGCCCCCGTCGTCGCCGCCTGAGCCCGACAACACACCGCTGGCCTTCGTCCAACTGCCGCAGCGCATGCACGGGCGCCAGATCGCCGGCCTGCTGCGCGCCCAGGTGCTCGACGCGCTGCGCTATCTCGAATCCTTGCTCGCCAATGGCGGTCAGGCCGTGTTCAACCTCAGTTACGGCGGCTATTGCGGTCCGCACGACGGTTCGTCGATCCTCGAAGGCGCGATGGACGAACTGATCGCGCGCCACAAAGACGGCTCGGGCCAGCGACGCGTGCAGATCGTGATCCCCACCGGAAATGCGCTCGACCAAGCGCTGCATGCACAATTTCGGCTGCCCACGAATGGCAGCGAAACGCTGCACTGGAACACACTGACCGACGACCCGAGCGACAGCTTCTGCGAGATCTGGCTGCCAGCGAGCGCGGACATCGAGTTCACGGTGGCACCGCCCGGCCACTCGGCGGCAGCGCAGCCGGTCGTGAAAGGCCAAGCCTGGCGCCTCGACGATGCGAACAACAAAGCCGTGGCCGCCGCCGTCTTCGCCCCGGCGGTGTGCCAGGGCCGGAGCGGCACGATGCTGCTGTTGGCCGTGGCGCCGAGCGTTATGGCAGCCAGAACCCCGTGCGCGCCGGCGGGTTGCTGGACCATCGTCCTGCACAACCGAGGCAGCGGCGCAGTCGTCGTCGATGCTTGGTGCGAGCGCGATCAACCGCTGTTCGGCACCGAAGGCGGGCCCCGCCAAGCCTACTTCTCCAACCATGTCGAGCCGACGGCGACGTGCAATGCGATTGCCCACGGCTACGAAACCCTGGCCGTCGGTGGCTATGTCATGCACATCGAAGCGCCCGCCGCCAAGCCGCCGTCGGGGCTGGTGACCGGACCTCCGGCGGCCTATTCCGGCACCGGGCCGGGACGCGGTCTGCCGGGCCGGCAACGACATCCGCAACAACTCGGCCAGACCCCGCGCAAAGCGCCGGACCTGATGGCGCCATCCGACGACGGCGCGGGGCACAGCGGCATCGCGGCGTCGGCGGTGCTGCACGACGAGAGCGTGCGCCTGTCGGGCACCAGCATCGCCGCCGCGGCGGTCACGCGCTACATCGTCAGCAGCAACTTCAAGGAGCCGGGCCACTGGAGCGCCGCCCGCGCTTCAGCGCCCGCCTGCCCACCGGGGGGCGAGGACTCGACACACCCGGACCGCTGCGAAGACATTCCGCGCCTGCCCTGATCGAGTGCGTGCATCGAGCCGGCGCTACCAGTGCAGCGGCAGAGCCGGCGCGAGTTGCAGGCGTCCGTCGGTGCCGCTCCAGACATAGCCGCCGCGCTGCAGATCCTTCAACAGGCGGCTGACCATTTCTCGGGAGCAGCCCAGTCGCGCCGCCATGTCCGCATGGGTCAGGATTTCGGCGACGACGCGCGCGCCGCCGGGCTGCAACCGGGCCAGCGAGTCGAGCAGTTGCACCAGCCGCCCATACACGTCGAGCAGTGCCATGCTGCGCGCGCTCTGCGTGGCCAGCCGAGCGCGCCGGATCACACGTTCGATCAACTCAAACGCAAACTCTGGCTGGACTTTGATGTGCTCTTGAAGCGTCTGTCGCGTCAAGACCGCGCAGGTGCAGGCGCTGTCGGCCACTACGCTTGCTGAGCGCGGGCCGCCGTCCAAGCTCATTTCGCCGAAGTAGTCACCTGGGCCGTAGACGCCATAGACCACCTCGCGCCCACGGGCGTCGCTAGAGAATGCCTTCACGCGGCCGGCCAGCAGCAAGTACAGCGTGTCGCCCTGCGTGCCTTCTTCGATGATCAGCGTGCCCTTGCGGTAGCTGCGCGGCGTGCCGCGCGCGGCCAGGGCGCGCAGCGGCGGCGGCAGAACGGTGTTGATGTCGAGGGAGTCTGGTGCTTTTGGCGGCGGCATCGTGCGCGCGCCGGGCAACAACAAGGCCGGCGCGCCGCGCGATCGTATCGAATCGCGGCTGCCTCAGTGGAACGCACCGCCGCGCAGCGCCCCCACCAGCGGCGGCAGCACCGCGATCTGGCGCACCAGCGCGCGGATGCTGGGCGCGCCGGTCTTGGCGCGGATGGCGCCGATTTGCGAGCGCACGGTGGAGATGGCCACGCCTTGCGCGACGGCGATCTGCGTCGGCGGCTCGCCTTCGCACAGCGCCGCCAGCACGCGTGACTCGGCCGGCGTCAGGCCATGTTCGCGCCCGAACCAATGCGCCGACAGGGCTTCGAACATGCGGCGCTTGCCGAAGACGAGCAGCGTCAGCGCCTCGTCGCCGGCAGCCGCCGGCAGCGGCACCACGGCCACCGACACCGCGTGCGGCTCCTGGCCCAGGCTCAGCAGGCGCCGCAGGCGCCGCTCGCGCGCGGCCACCAGCGCGTCGCGCAACGGCGCCACATCCTGTGGCCGGCGCACGCAAATCGGCGCCATCCGCGCCAAGACCGGCGCGCCCAGCATCCGCGCGCTGGTGCGCCAGAT
>JANNJX010000245.1:0-4299 GCA_031396005.1 Burkholderiales bacterium | reverse complement strand
GAACAGCATGGTCAGCGGCAAGGAACATTGGACGACGAAGGCGACGCCCGACGGCGACGTGAAACTCTTTCTGTGGGAGAAGTTCGAAGGCTCGCCTGACGGCAAGCCGGCGCTGCTGTTCGTGCACGGCTCGTCGATGGCTTCGCAGCCGACCTTCGACCTGACCGTGCCGGGCCGCCCGCATTCGAGCGTGATGGACTGGTTCGCCGAGCGCGGCTTCGTCTGCTGGTGCGTCGACATGGAAGGCTACGGCCGCAGCAGCAAGCAACGCGACATCTACTGCGACATTGCCAACGGCGCCGACGACCTGAAGGCCGCCACCGACTACATCGCGGTCACGCGCGGTGTCGAGAGCTTCCTCGCCTACGGCATCAGTTCGGGCGCTTTACGCGCCGCACTGTTCGCGCAGCGCCACCCCGAGCGCGTGGCGCGGCTGGCGCTCGACGCCTTCGTCTGGACCGGCGCCGGCGCGCCGACGCTCGAACAGCGGCGCAAGAAGCTGCCCGAGTTTCTCGCTACCAAGCGGCGGCCGATCGACCGCGCCTTCGTGCACTCGATCTTCAACCGCGACCACCCGGACTGCGCCGACAAGGCCACGGTCGAGGCCTTCGCCGACGCCATCCTCGCCCTCGACGACTCGATGCCCAACGGCACCTACATCGACATGTGCAGCAAGCTGCCGGTCGTCGATCCGGCAAAGATCACCGTGCCGACGCTGCTGCTGCGCGGCCAGTTCGACGGCATCGCGTCGATGGCCGACCTGATCGACTTCTTCGTCCGCCTGCCGTCGGCCGACAAGCAGTTCACGGTGCTGAATGGCATCTCGCATGCCAGCTTCCAGCAGAAAAACTACCTGATGGTCTATCAGATCCTGCACGCGTACTTCACGCAGCCGGCGCCGGCGTACGTGTCGGCCGGGCACTGAGCGGGCATCAACCGAACGGCCGCACGCCGATCAGCCAGCCGTGGGCCCAGAACGCGAACAGAGCCCACAGCGCCAAGCCGACGACGATCGCGGCCACGGTGCTTGACGCGGTGCCCGGCGCATAAACCTTGCCCGCCGCACGATCGCGTCGGCGCGCGCTGGCGAAGAGCACGATCGACCAGACCAGAAAGCCGCCGAACAGCAGCAGATCGGCCAGCGTGTTGTTGGCGATCAGGTGCGCAAAGGCCCAGACCTTGACGCCGAGCGTCATCGGGTGGTGCAGCTTGGCCTTGATGCTGTTGCCCGGCACGTAGGCGGCGGTCACGAGCACGAAGGCGATCAGCGTCAGCAGCGCGGCGACGTGCTTCGACCACATCGGCGGTGCGGCCCAGAGCACGGTCGGCTGCTGCCGTGCAAGGCCGTAGCCCCAGACCAGCAACGCAAAGCCCGCCAGTGACAGCACGGTGTACAAACTTTTCCACGCATTGGCGCCGCGCTTGGCGATGAACGCGCTGCGCGTGCCGTCGGCGACGATGCGCACCGAGTGGATGCCGAGAAAGAGCACGAGGCCGACGATCAAAGCGGTCATGTTGGGAGTGTTGGAGTGGTGAGTCCAGCGAAGGCTAGCGCATTCACCTACAATGCGTCTCGCGGCTTCGGATGAGTCTTCCGAAGCCGCTTTCGTTCATCCCCTCTGACCTCCTCTCGCGCCGGCTTCTTGCAGCGCTTCTCGAATCTCGGTTGGCGGCGATGCCCCTGCGGCGCGTCAGTTTCGGCGCGCCCGACCGAGTCAGAGAAAGTCATCGATGAGCTTCGAATCCTTGGGCCTGCCCGCGGCCCTGGCGCGCGCTGTTGCCGACAGCGGCTACACCCAACCCACCGACGTGCAACTGCGCGCCATCCCGCCAGCGATGGCTGGCAGCGACCTGCGCGTCTCGTCGTCCACCGGCAGCGGCAAGACCGCAGCCTTCGTCCTGCCGGCATTGAACCGCGTGCTCGCCGCACGAGGCGATGCCTCCAAGCGCCGCGACAACAAAACCGTGCACGGCCCGCGCGTGCTCGTGCTGGCGCCGACGCGTGAACTGGCGATGCAGGTTGCCAAGGCCACCGACTCTTACGGCCGCCACATCCCCGGCCTGCGAGTGACGACGATCGTCGGCGGCGTGCCGTACCACGCGCAACTGAAGGCGCTGCGCGGCCCGCTCGACGTGCTGATCGCCACGCCCGGCCGCCTGATGGACCATATGGCCGCCGGCAAGGCAGTGCTCGCCAACGTCGAGTTGCTCGTGCTCGACGAGGCCGACCGCATGTTGGACATGGGCTTCATCGACGACATCAAGCACATCGCATCATTCCTGCCCGAGCAGCGGCAGACGGTGATGTTCAGCGCCACGTTCGCCGGCGAAGTCGGCCAGCTCGCCAAGAACATGCTGAAGGCCGAGGCGCAGACGATCGCCGTCTCCACGCACACCAGCACGCACGAGAACATCGAGCAGCGCCTGCACTGGGCCGACGACGGCAAGCACAAGCATGCGCTGCTGGAGCAACTGCTCGCCGGCCGCGAGGTCGATCAGGCGCTGGTCTTCACCAGCACGCAGCGCGATGCCGACTGGCTGGCCGACCGTTTGGCCGAAATCGGCCACCGCGTCGCTTCGCTGCACGGCGGCATGCCGCAGGGCCGACGCAACCGCGTGCTGCACGGCCTGCGCTCGCGCGACCTGCGCGTGCTCGTCGCCACCGACGTGGCGGCGCGCGGCATCGACGTGCCGAGCATCAGCCACGTCATCAACTACGGTCTGCCGATGAAGGCCGAGGATTACGTGCACCGCATCGGCCGCACCGGCCGAGCAGGGCGCGCCGGTCTGGCGGTGACGCTGGCCGAGCGCCGCGACGCCGGCATGATCCAGCGCATCCAACGCTTCACGACGCAGCGCATCCCAGTGGCCACGCTGGTCGGTTTGGAGCCGCGCCTGCCCGAGCCGCGTGAGTACAGCGCGCCGCGCAGCGCAGCGCCGGGCAACCGGGGCGGCGGCAAGCCGTTCGCGCCGCGCCGTCCGCAAGGGCCGGGCGCAGGCCGTGGCGCACCGCGCAACGCCGGGCCACGTCGCTGAGTCGACTCAAGAACGCTGTTGCTCCATCCAGGGCCGCTCGCTGAGCGGCCCTGTGCTTTGGTGGACGCGATTTTGCTGTTCGAGCCGCCGCCATCGCCGTTTCATCCCATCACAAAAAGATTCACGTCATCCATCGCTTTCAGAGGCGGCTGCATGTCTATGTTTTTACAATGATTTGACAGTCGACGATTGCTTAAAAATGCGGCTCTAAGTGCTTGATTTGATTGATTTTTCTTAGCGAGCCGTTGACGGCCCGAATCACCACCGCTACAGTGGAGTTTGGTGGAGATTTGTGGGATTCTGCGGCCGTGGCTGAGTTGATTCTGGATGGTGGACCGATTCTTTTGCTCGACAGCAAAGGCCGTGTCACGATCCCCACCCGCTCGCGGGATGTGCTCAAGGCGCTGTGTGAGGACCAACTCACCATCACGAAAAGTCTGCGCCGCTGTTTGACGATTTTTCCGCGGCCGGTGTACGAAACCTTCCGCGCCAAGATCCTGGCCTGGCCGCTGGACAACGACGACTGGCGCCGCCTGTTCGTTGCCGGTTCCGCCCCGGTCGAGATCGACAGCGCCTCGCGCGTGCTCATCCCACCCGAGTTGCGAGAGTGGGCCGGCATCGACCGCGACGTGTACCTGTTCGGCATGGGTCAGCGCTTCGAACTCTGGGACAAGGCGCGCTACGACGCGCACGAGGCCTCGGTGATGGCCTCGCGCCCGCCGGAAGAGCTGCGGAACATGGTGCTGTGAGTGTCCGACGCATGGCAACACCGCACCGTCCTCCTCACCGAAGCGATCGACGCCCTGGTGACGGATGCCGCCGGCGTGTACGTCGATGGCACGTACGGCCGCGGCGGGCATTCGCGGCTGTTGTTGTCGCGCCTGTCGCCGCAGGGGCGTGTGATTGCGCTCGATCGCGATCTGGAAGCAGTGGCCGCCGCGGGCGAGCTGCAAGCCAGCGATGCGCGCTTCACGGTCCTTCACGCGAACTTCGCAGAGTTGCGCGAGGCTCTGGCAACGCTCGGACTGTCGCAAGTCAACGGCCTGCTGCTCGACCTGGGCGTGAGCTCGCCGCAGATCGACAACCCGGCGCGCGGTTTTTCGTTTCGCTTCGACGCGCCGTTGGACATGCGCATGGACACGTCCCGCGGCGAGAGCGCGGCCGATTTTCTGGCGCGTGCCGACGAGCGCCAATTGAGCGAGGTGATCAAGGACTATGGCGAAGAACGGTTTGCTCGACAGATTGCAAAGGCGCTTGTGGCTC
>JANNJX010000235.1:0-4511 GCA_031396005.1 Burkholderiales bacterium | reverse complement strand
GAGCGTGAACTCGGACGCACCGGCATCGAGTTCGAGCAGACGAAACTCGAGCCGCGTGCCGAGCGCGCGCCCGCCGTCGCGGAAGAAGGCCTCGCGGATCGCCTGCGCGCGGCGAAACGGCGCGGCGCCGTCGCTGCGTGCGGCGCCGGCGTGCGCTGCGAGGTGGCGCTGGAAGAAGCTGTCGAAGAGGCCGCCGGCGCCGAAGGTGCGCGCGAACTCGTCGCGCGACATCTCGTCAGCCGCGCTGCGCGTGAACGGGTAGCGCTGCGAGACAGCGCGCGTGCAGGCCGGTGCTAGCTCGCGCGCCAGTTCGCGCGACAGCGGCTCGCGCAGCGCGCCTATCGACTGCTGCGAAGCGGTGTCGTGCAACTGCATGAGAAGCACGTTGAGCGGCGCCGGTGCGTCGTGCGCGGTCTGCGCCAACTCGCGCAGCAGGTTGCTGGCCGGCGGCATCGCCTTGTGCTGCGCTGCCTCATCGGCGGCGGCGAGGTGCGCGGCCAGCCTGCCGAGCAGCGCCTGCGTTTTGGCGATCGGCGGCGACGCGCCATCGACCTGCGCGCGCAGCGCCGCGAACCAGGCGGCCGACGGGCCGGCTGCGGTGTCGCGCGTGGCCGTGCGCAGCAGCACCAGCAGCGGCGAGTCGGCCTCGGCCAGCGCACGTGCGAGCTGCGCGCTGTCGGCCAGGCGCTGCGTCGGCGCCAGACGCAGATCGTCGAGCACCGATTGCCAGTAGAGCGCGCTGTCGAGCGACACCAGGCGCTCGACTTCGTCGGCCAGCCCGGGCGCGGCGGCGGTGGCGCGCGGCGCGCCGAGCACCCAGGTCTGCTCCTGCGCCAGCTCGGCCAGCACCTGCTGCGTGCGCGGCGCGGTGGTGTCGGTGCGTGGCGGCGGCAGATCGGCGAGCGCGCCGCCGCTGGCGCGCACGAGCACGTTGCCGGCGTTGAAAACAACGCGCGGTGCGTTGCCGTCCTGCTGCCGCAGGCGTGTCGCTGCACGTTGGGCCAGCGGCACCCCTTGCACGCGCGCCCGCGCCGCAGCAACGAGCGCGGCGTCGGCATGCGACGGTGCGCCGACCTCGCCGCCGGCGAGCAGGTGGTCGAGATGACGCAGCAGACCCGCGCGTTCGGCCGCGCCGACGTTTTGCGGCAGCGTGGCTTGCCAGTCGGCGGCGAAGTAGGCACGCAGCGCCGAGGCGTCGAAGTGTTTGCCGCCGAAGAGCATCAGGTAGGCGCGCAGCGTTTCGTAGGTGCGCGCGGCCGGCTCGCCGGCGCTCGTGCGCAGCCGCTCTTCGAGGCGTGCTGCGAGGCGCGGCAGGAACGCGTCTTTGAGCAGGCGCTGGTAGCTGTCGTCGGCGGCGGCAGCGAGCATGGCGCTGCGGTCGAGCAGCCGGTCGGCAACGTTGTCGTCGTGCGGCGGCTCGAGGCCGCTGCCGGCCAGCGCGTCGAGCGCCGGCAGCAGCGCGGTCAATGCACTGTCGGATTGCGCAGCGGCCAGCGCACTGTCCAACTGCGGCAGTTGCGATGCCACGGCATCGACGGCGCGCGACTGGCGCTCGTAGCCGCGCCAGGTCAAACCCATCGCCACCACCAGCGCCAGCGCGCTCGCTGCCAGCGCACCGCGTTCGACCCAGCGCCTTTGTCGGCTGCGGCGCGACAGGCTGCCGGCCAGGCCGCTTTCGGCGAAGACGACGTCGCGCAGCAGCCGCGTCACGAAGTACGCGCTGCTGTTCCGGTCGCCGCCGTGCGTGCGGGCGCTCGGCGCGGCGTCTTGCGTGGCACTGGTGAAGTACAGGCCGCGCAGCATCGGCCGCGGGCCATGGCCGGCGGTGATCACGGCCTGCAGCAACAGGAGCGCCGAGTGGCTGAGTTGCCGCCATGACGCTGGGAATGCGTGGATGGCAGCAGCGCTGCGCCGGCCGCCGCGCGCACTGCCCAGGCGTTGCAGCATCTGCTCGTGCAGCCGCGCGTCGAGCGCGTCGATCTCGCTGCGCCACTGCGCCGCACCCGCGCCGCGCGGCAGCGTCGCGCCCCAGACCTGCGAGCGCACGTGAGTATCGAAATCGGCGAAGAACTCGCCGAAGCCGGGCACCAGATCGGTCTTGGTGACGAGCACGTACACCGGAACGGCGATGCCCAGCCGCGCGCCGATCTCGTCCAGGCGCTGGCGCAAATCGGCGGCGTGCGCGGCGGCGCGCTCGGGCGTGGCCGCAAGCAAGTCGTTGGCGCTCACGGTAAGCAGCACGCCGTTGATCGGGCAGCGCGGCCGGTGACGGCGCAGCAGGTCGAGAAAGCCGAACCAGGCGCTGCGGTCGGCATCGCGGTCGCTGTCCTGCGTCGTGTAGCGGCCGGCGGTGTCGATCAGCACGGCCTCGGAGGCGAACCACCAATCGCAGTTGCGCGTGCCACCGACGCCTCGAATCGATTCGTCGCCCGGGTGGCCCTCGGCGAGCGGAAAGTGCAGCCCGGAGTTGAGCAGCACCGTGGTCTTGCCGGCGCCAGGCGCGCCGATGATCACGTACCACGGCAGCTCGTGCACGAGAGGCCGGCCGAGCAGCGCGCCGAGCCAGCGTGCGCCGCCGCGGCGCGTCAGGTGCAAGCTGCGCAGTTGCTGCAGCGCCTGGCCGAAGCGCTTGCCGAGAAAGGCGACTTCGCGCTGCCCCGGATCGCTCGGCGAGAGCTGCGCCAGGAAGCGGCGGTTGCGGGCGAGGGCCAGCGTGCGCTGCGCCAGCAACACCGCGCTGGCCAGCGCGAGCACGGCGGCGGCGGCGAACAGGCGCGCGTGCGGCGTTGCCAGCGGCGCGTGCCCGGCGATGTCGATCAGCGGCGCGAGGAACCAGACGAGCACGGCCGCCGCGGCGATGCCCAGCGCGCTGGCGAGCACGCGCGAGTCGGTGCGTTGCAGTGCAGTCTTCATGTCAGCGGTTGATTGCGTTGCGTGCCCCGCGAGAGGGATGACAAGTGCGGCATGTCCAAGCGACCGCCGCGGAACCGGCTCTGCCGGGCCGCTGGCGGTGCCCCCTCGGGGGGAGGCGGCGAAGCCGCTTCGGGGGGGTCTTTTTCAGGCCGCCGCAGGCGCAGTTCGATCTCGATGCGGCGGTTCTGTGCGCGGCCCGCTGGCGTGGTGTTGGTGGCGCGCGGCTCGAACTCGGCGCGGCCTTCGGCGCGCACTGGCGCCACGCGCCGCGCCACCAGCGCGTCGGCCACGGCCTGCGCGCGCGAGCGCGTCAGATGCCAGCTGGTCGGGAACTGCAGCGAGGCCGGTGGCGCGTCGTCGCCGTGGCCGATCACCACGATGTCGCCGCCTTGCGCTTGCGCGCTGCGCAGCGCTTGCGCCACGCGCGCGAGCAGTGCGTCGGCGCGTGGGTCCAGGCGTGCGCTGTCGGGCAGGAACATGTCATCGGCGGGCAGGGTGATCAGCGAACGTTGGGCTTCGTCGCGGACGTCGATCTGCGCATCGGGCGGCAATGCCGCGGTCAGGCGCGGCTTGGCTGCCGCGGCGGCGCGCACGTCCTGCAGTGCATTTGGCATCGCGGCGATGCGGGCGAACACCGGGCGCGCACGCGCATCGAGCCGCGCGTTGAACGCCAGCCACAGCGCCAGCAACAGCGCGCCACCGAGCGCGACGACGGTCCACAGCGGCAGGGCAGACAGATCGCGGTGGCCGCGCGTGGCCAGACCGCGCCAGTGCGGCGACAGCGTGCGCGTTGCGCCGGTGCGGCCACGGCGTGTCGGCAACAGCGCGTGCAGGTGCGTGCACAGGCTGTCGAGCTGTGCTTTGGCTTGCGGCGTGTGGCGCAGTCGGCCCTCGAAGCCGAGCGCGATGCAGCAGTAGAAGAGCTCGACCAGCGGCGCCTGCGTTGCCGGATCGGCGAGCACCTGCTGCACGGTGTAGAGCGGGTCTGCGCTCTGTCGCGGTGTCAGTGCATGCGCCGACCACAGGCCTTGCGCGCCGCACGGCGAGCCGCTGATGGCCTCGTCGATGAAGCTGCACAGCAGGCCTCTCGAGGCGGCGACGTGCGACGGCGATGCGCCGCCGGCCAGGGCCTCGGCGGCGAACACGCCCAACCGCTGCAACAGTTGCGCCCGCAGCGCGCCGGGGTCGGGCAGGCGGTCGATCTCGCGCAGGCGCGGCAGCAGGCCGAGCAGGCCATCGGCGGCGCGCAGCAGCGTCGTGCCGGTGCATGCAGCGATCGTGTGCGGCGTGGGCGCGGGCATCGGCAGCGCCGCCGGTGCGGGGGCCGGCACGGTCGCGGCTGTTGCGGCCGCTGCATTGCGCATGACTGCGCGCCGGCTGCAGGTGCGCGCGAACGCATCGCGGTCCTGCTGGCCTTCAATCGACGGCAGCAGCGCGGCGATGAGGGCGTCGATAGAGCCGTGCTGCTGCGCCGCACGGCGCACCAGCGTGGCGGCCAGCGGGCCGACGAAGCTCGCCAGTTCGCGCTCGACGCCGGCGAGCACGGACGCCGGCCAGCCGTTGGGCGCGGGCGGCGCGGGCGGTGCGATGCGGATCGT
>JANNJX010000180.1:0-10602 GCA_031396005.1 Burkholderiales bacterium | reverse complement strand
TCGCCGACGACGTTCATGCCGGCCATCAGCGGCCCTTCGATCACGTGCAGCGGCCGCCCGCCGCTGGCCAGGATCGCCTGCCACGACTCCTCGGTGTCTTCGGTGATGAAGTCGGTGATGCCGTGCACCAGCGCGTGGCTCAAGCGCTCGTTGACCGGGTTCGCGCGCCACGCCAGCCGCGCGCTGTCGTCCTTGCCGATGCTCTTGGCGCGGTCGGCGATTTCGATCAGTCGCTCGCCGGCATCCTTGCGCCGGTTCAACACCACGTCTTCGACGCGCTCTTTCAACTCCGCATCGAGATCGTCGTACACGCCGACCATGCCGGCATTGACGATGCCCATGTCCATGCCGGCCTTGATGGCGTGGTAGAGGAACACGGTGTGGATCGCTTCGCGCACCGGCTCGTTGCCGCGAAAGGAGAAGCTGACGTTGGAGACACCGCCCGAAATCTTCGCCCCCGGCAGGTTTTGTTTGATCCAGCGCGTCGCGTTGATGAAATCGACGGCGTAGTTGTCGTGCTCTTCGATGCCGGTGGCGATGGCAAAAATGTTCGGATCGAAGATGATGTCTTCGGGCGGGAAGCCGACGTCGTCGACGAGGATCTTGTAGGCGCGCGCGCAGATCTCGGTCTTGCGCTCGAAGGTGTCGGCCTGCCCTTTCTCGTCGAAAGCCATGACGACGGTGGCCGCGCCGTAGCGCCGCACCAGCGTCGCCTGACGGCGGAACTCGGCCTCGCCTTCTTTCATCGAGATCGAATTGACGATGCCCTTGCCCTGAATGCATTGCAGGCCGGCTTCGATCACGCTCCACTTCGACGAGTCGATCATCACCGGCACGCGCGCGATCTCGGGCTCGCCGGCCATCAGGTTCAGGAAGCGCACCATCGCCGCCTTCGAATCGAGCATCGCCTCGTCCATGTTGACGTCGATGATCTGCGCGCCGTTTTCCACCTGCTGCCGCGCCACCGCGAGCGCCTGCTCGAACTCACCGCCGAGGATCATCCGCGCGAAGGCTTTGGAGCCGGTGACGTTGGTGCGCTCGCCGATGTTGACGAACAGCGAGCCGGCGCCGATGGCGATCGGCTCGAGGCCCGACAGGCGCAGCGGCGGCGGCGTGCAAGTGTTCGAGGTAACGGCGTCAGTCATCGTCGTGGGCTTCCCGGCATCGACGAGCGCCGTTGCAAGCGCAGCGACTCAGTGAGGCGGCCACGCCGTTTCGAGCCTGGCGGAAGCCGGCTCTACAGCCGCCCCGTTGCAACGCTCCTCGAAACGAGAGTGGAGTTTAGTGCCTTGCCTTGCGCTGGAAAGCTTCACGCACAACACCCCCGAATCGCGAGCGCAGACCCGGTGAGCCTGCGACCGTCGCCACTCGGATCCCTCTGTAGTATTGCCACCCGCAACTACGGGAGCCCGCATGACGACGCTGAGGCAGATGTTCTATCTGAGCCGCGCGGCCACCACGCTGACCGACGTTGAAATCCGTCAGATCGTGCAAACCTCCCAACGCAACAACCGCCGCAAAGACATCACCGGCTGCCTGCTTTACTCCGGAAAGCACTTTGCTCAGGTGCTGGAAGGCGATGCTGCAGCCCTCGACGAACTCGTTGCTCGCATCGCGAAGGACAGTCGCCACAGTGGTTTCGTCGTGGTCATCGATCGTGATGTGAGCGTTCGGCGCTTTCCGGATTGGTCGATGGGAATTCTGTACAAACTCGGCATTGCAGACCGCATGGAGGCCATTCTTGGCGCCGGGCGGCCGTCCGATGAGCTCGTACTCGAACTGCTGGACCAAGTAAAGCCGGATACCGTGATGGGGGCGCTTTGAAGACAACGGAGCGAGTTGCCTGCCGGATCGGCCGATGAGCACGCCGCCCCTTGAAGGAAAGCCCCGAGCACCTATCTGGCGGCCACGGGTAGCATCCGCCCCACTTCACCAAGAAGGAGATCACCGATGTCAGTGACCCGCTCTGCAATTTCCTGGCTCGCCGCCGTCGGCGCCGCGCTCACGCTTTCCGGCTGCGGCTACAACCAGTTCCAGACCCTCGACGAAACCGTCAAGGGCTCTTGGGCCGAGGTGCTGAATCAGTACCAGCGCCGCGCCGACCTGATTCCGAACATCGTCGCCACCGTCAAGGGCGAAGCCAATTTCGAGCAGGAGACGCTGACCAAGGTGGTCGAGGCGCGCGCCAAGGCGACGTCGATGCAGGTCACGCCGGAGACGATCAACAACCCGGAAGCGTTTGCGAAGTTCCAGCAGGCGCAGGGCGAGTTGTCGAGCGCGCTGTCGCGGCTGCTCGTCGTCACCGAGAACTATCCGAACCTGAAAGCGAATCAAGGCTTTCAGGATCTGCGCGTGCAGTTGGAAGGTACGGAGAACCGCATCACCGTCGCTCGCAACAAGTACATCAAGACGGTGGCCGACTACAACGTGCTGGCGCGCCAGTTCCCGACCAACCTGACGGCGATGGTCTTCGGCTACGCCGTCAAGCCGAGCTTCACGGTGGCCAACGAAGCACAGATCTCGACGCCGCCGCCGGTCAGCTTCGACAAGCCCGCCTCCAAGTAGATGGCCCACCCCCGAAGCGCCTGCGGCGCTCCCCCTCCAGGGGGCACCGCCAGCGGCCTGGCGAAGCCAGCTCCGCGGCGGTCGCGCGAGCGCACCTGAGACAGGCCAATATGGTTCGGCTCCGGCGGCTGACGCTGTTGTTCGGCGCTGTGTTCATGCTGCTTTTCTGCAGCGTCGCGCGCGCGCAGCCGCTGGTGGCAGTGCCGCCGCTGTCGGAGCGCGTCATCGACCAGACGGGAACGCTCAGCGCCGCCCAATCGCAGCAGTTGATCGCCAAGCTGGCGGCGTTCGAAGCCGAAGCCGGGCCGCAGATCGTCGTGCTGATGGTGCCGACGACGCAGCCCGAAGACATCGCCTCGTTTGCGCAGCGCGTCGGCGAGACGTGGAAGATCGGCCGGCGCGAGGTCGGTGACGGCCTGCTCGTGGTCGTCGCCAAGAACGACCGCAAGCTGTGGATCGCGCCGGCCAAGGCGCTCGAAGGCGCGGTGCCCGATCTGGCAGCGCGCAGGATCGCGGCCGAGACGATCAGCCCGCGCTTCAAGCAGAACGACTTTGCCGGCGGCATCGACGCCGGTGTCGATGCGCTGATCTCGCGCATCAAGGGCGAGAACCTGCCGGCGCCGACCGCACGTGACGGCTCGCGCGGCGGTGGCGCTGGCGACTTCGGCTTCGCGCCGCTCGAGTTGATGCTGTTCGCTTTCGTCGCGCTGCCGATCCTGTCCACCGTGCTGCGCAGCTTCTTCGGCCGCGGCCTCGGTTCCGTGGCTGCCGGCGCGGCCGGCGGCGGCATCGCCTGGTTCGTCACGCAGAGTCTGATCTTCGCCGGCATCGGCGGTGTCATCGGCTTCGGGCTGGCGCTGCTCGGCGGCCTGGGTTCGCGTTTTGCGCGCACCAGCAGCCGCAACCATGGCGGCTGGGTCGGTGGCGGCGGCTGGACGGGCGGCATGGGCGGCGGCGGCTTCGGTGGGGGTGGCGGCGGGGGTGGCTTCAGCTCCGGCGGCGGTGGCGATTTCGGCGGCGGCGGCGCGGGAGGCGACTGGTGATGGGACGCCTCCTGCGCATCTTGAAACACCGCTCGTACGACGAAGCCGATGTGCGCCGCGTGTTGGGCGACGCTGCGCTGAAGCGCCTCGAAGGCCGCGTGCACGACAGCGAGAAGCTGCACAGCGGCGAGATTCGCCTGTGCATCGAGGCGGGGCTGCCGACGTCGTACCTGTGGAAAGGTCTGTCGGTGCGCGACCGCGCGTTGGCGATGTTCGGCAAGCTGCGCGTCTGGGACACCGAGCACAACAACGGCGTGCTGATCTACCTGCTGTTCGCCGAACACAAGATCGAGATCGTCGCCGACCGCGGGCTGAATGCGCGCGTGCCCGATGCCGGGTGGAAAGCGATCGTCGAGCGCATGCGCGAGCCGCTGCGGGCGGGCAAGTTCGAACAAGGCCTGGGCCTGGCGATCGACGCCGTCGAAGCGCTGCTCGAACAACACTTCCCCGTCAGCGCCGGCGCCGCCAACCCAAACGAGCTCGGCAACAAGCCCTGGATCGGTTGATCGGCAGCAGCGCGCGAGGCTACATTTCGCTTCGTGAACAGCGCACAGACGATGCCGTCATGGGACGGCACTCACACCCACCAGATTCCGTTCTGGGCCTACACCGACCCGGCGGTCTATCGGCGCGAGCTCGAGCGCCTGTTCTACCGCGGCCACTGGTGCTATGTCGCACTCGAAGCGGAGCTTCCGAAGGCGGGCGACTTCATGCGCACGGTGATCGGCGAGCGTTCGGTGATCGTCGTCCGCGATGCCGACGGCGAGACGATCCACGTCGTCGAGAACGTCTGCGCGCACCGCGGCATGCGCTTCTGCCGCGAGCGCCACGGCAACCGCAAGGACTTCGTCTGCCCGTACCACCAGTGGAGCTACAGCCTGGCCGGCGACCTGCAAGGCGTGCCGTTGAAGCGCGGTGTGCGGCAGGACGGCGCCTGGCAGGGCGGCATGCCGGCCGACTTCAAGAACAGCGAGCATGGCCTGACGAAGCTGCGCGTGGCGCGGCGCGGCGGCGTGGTCTTTGCGACCTTCGATGCCGAGGTCGAACCGTTCGAAGATTTTCTCGGCCCCGAGATGCTGCGCTGGTACGACCGCCTGTTCAACGGCCGCCAACTGACGCTGCTCGGCCGCAGCCGCCAGCGCATTCCGGGCAACTGGAAGCTGATGCAGGAGAACATCAAGGACCCGTACCACCCAGGGCTCTTGCACACCTGGTTCGTCACCTTCGGCCTCTGGCGCGCCGACAACAAGTCGCAGTTGCGCATGGACGCCAAGCACCGCCACGCGGCGATGATCTCCGAGCGCGGCGCGGCCAAGAGCGCGAATTCGGAAGTGACCTCGGGCGTGACGAGCTTCAAGGCGGCAATGGAGTTGAACGACGACCGCTTTCTCGACGTGGTGCCCGAGCCGTGGTGGAACGGGCCCACCGCGGTGATGATGACGCTGTTCCCGAGCGTGATCTTCCAGCAGCAGGTCAACAGCGTGTCCACGCGCCACATCCAGCCGCGCGGCCCCGGCGAGTTCGATTTCGTCTGGACGCACTTCGGCTTCGCCGACGACACGCCGGAGATGACGCAGCGCCGCCTGCGCCAGGCCAATCTGTTCGGGCCTGCGGGTTTCGTCTCGGCCGACGACGGCGAAGTGATCGAGTTCAGCCAGAACAATTTCGACGTCAACGATGCGCGCTCGACTCTGGCTGAGCTTGGCGGACGCGACGTAGGCGACACCGAACACATGGTCACCGAGACGCTGATCCGCGGCATGTACAGCTACTGGCGTGAGGTGATGGCGCTGTGAATGCAGAGCGTTTCATGCAACTGCTCGCGCTGTATGCCGACTACGCGGCCGTGCTCGACGCAGGCGATTGGGAGCGCTGGCCCGGCTTCTTCACGAGCGACTGCCGCTACCGCGTGCAGCCGCGCGAAAACTTCGACCAGGGCCTGCCGCTGTGCACGATGGCCTTCGAAAGCCAGGGCATGCTGCGCGACCGCGTCTATGGCATCTCGAACACGCTGTTTCACGAGCCGTACTACCAGCGCCACGTCATCGGCGTGCCGCGCGTGCGCGAAGAGCGCGGCGAGACGATGAAGGTCGAAGCCAACTATGCGGTGTTTCGCACCAAGCCGAGCGAGCCGAGCACGGTGTTCAATGTCGGGCGTTATCTCGACACTGTGCGCGTGACGCCCGAGGGTCTGTTGTTCCAGGACAAGCTCGTCGTCTTCGACAGTGAGCTGATCGCCAACTCACTGATCTACCCGATATGAACTGGATTGACGTTGGTTCGCAAGACGACCTGTTCGAAGGCGCGTCGATCGCCGTCGCGCCTGCCGGCCATGACATCGCGCTGCACTGCGTCGATGGCGTGCCCTTCGCCACCGACAACGTCTGCACGCATGGCGCCGGCCGCTTGTGCGAAGGCTTTCTCGAAGGCCACGAGATCGAGTGCCCGCTGCACCAGGGCCGCTTCGATGTGCGCAGCGGGCAGCCCACCTGCGAGCCGGCAGCGCAGCCGATCCGCGTCTATGCGGCGAAGATCGAACACGGCCGCGTCTGGATCGAGCTCGGCGACGCGCCAGCTTGAACGGCTGGTCTGCGACAGTCAGATCGGCTTGCGTTTTCCGCTGAACGTTTCCTTCAGCGGCTTGCCCGGCAGCGGCGGGAAGACGATCTTCTCTTCCAGCACCTGGGTGTCGGGCAAGTGGTCGAGCAGGTGGCGGATCAGCGCCAGCCGGCCGCGCTTCTGGTCGTTGAAGTCGACCAGCGTCCACGGCGCGTTTTTGGTGTGCGTGGCGTCGAGCATGGCCTCGCGCGCCTTGGTGTACTCAGCGTACTTCTCACGCGCCTTCAAGTCGATCGGCGACAGCTTCCAGCGCTTCATCGGGTCTTCGAGCCGCTCGGCGAAGCGCTCTTCCTGTTTGTCCTGGTCGACCGTCAGCCAGTACTTGAAGAGCAGCAGGCCGTCGTCGGTGAGCAGTTTCTCGAAGGCCGGCGCCTGCTTCAGGAAAGCCGCGCACTCCTGCGGCGTGCAGAAGCCCATCACCGACTCGACCCCGGCGCGGTTGTACCAACTGCGGTCGAACAGCGCGATCTCGCCGGCCGCCGGCAGGTGCGGCACGTAGCGCTGGAAGTACCACTGCGTGCGCTCGCGATCGCTCGGCTTGGCCAGCGCGACGACGTGGCACTGGCGCGGGTTCAGCGTGTCGGCAATCGCCGAGATCACGCCGCCCTTGCCGGCGGTGTCGCGGCCCTCGACGATCACCAGCACCCGCTTGCCGCTGGCTTGCAGCCAGCGCGCCATCTGGTTGAGTTCGAGCTCGAGCGGCTCGAGCGCTTCGAGGTACTCCTTCTTCGACAGCCCGGTCTTGGTCTTCTTTTCCGTCTTCATGGGGACAGTTTCCTTTTGTCGATGAACTTCAAGGCCTCGCGCACGGTCAGCGGCGAGAGATGCGCAGCGTACTCCTGGCAGAAGGCGCGCACTTCCGCGGGCGCCGCGTACGAGCGCTCGCGCAGCGCCCAGCCGATGCCCTTGCGGATGAAGTATTCATTGGCGAACCGGCCGCTGCCGATCGACGGCAGGATCGTCTCGTAGAGCAGCACGGGGTCGAACGCAGTGGCGTCGAGGCTGCGCTGCGACAGCATCGCCGCGCGTCGCAGCCACAGGTCGTCGGCCTTCGCCCAAGCGCGCAACCGAGGTTTCATCTCGTGCGGGTGGCGTTCGAATAGGCGGGCCAGCACGTTGGCCGAGAGGTCATCGACGAGATCCCACCACGCGGCACTGACGATCATCTCTTCGACCAGCGGCAGCAGCTCGAGGCCAACGAGCTTCGGGTGCAGCCGCCCCAGCCGCGGCAGCTCCACGGCCGCGTAGCGCTCTTCGCGAAAGCGCGCGCCACGCCACAGCGCACGCATCGTGCGCACGAGCGCTGCGCTGTCGGCTGCCGGATGCGCTTTCACCGCTTCGGCCGTGAGGCGGCGGCGCAGTGGCGCGGCGATGCCATAGAAAGGCAACGCCGACTTCATGTAGGCCTGCATCGGCGCGGCTTGCGACGCGTCGGCGTGCGCGGCAAACGCCGCGCGCAACGCGATGATCAGCGGCTCACCGCCGGCTGTGCTCACAAGCCGTCGAAGAGCTGCGCATGCGCGCTACGCAATTCTCGTTTCAACAGCTTGCCGCTCGGGTTCTTCGGCAGCGCGTCGACGAAGACCACGCGCTTGGGCGCCTTGAACGACGCCAGGTGCTGTGCGCAGTGGGCGAGCAAAGCCGCCTCGTCGAGCGCGCCGGCGTCGGGCTTGCGCACGACGACCGCCACCACCGCCTCGACCCAGCGCGGATGCGGCAGGCCGATCACCGCCACTTCGCTGACGCCGGCGAAGCGGTAGATCGCCTCCTCGACTTCGCGGCTGGCGACGTTTTCGCCGCCGCTCTTGATCATGTCCTTCTTGCGATCGACCACGGAGATGAAACCTTCGTCGTCGATCGTCGCCAGGTCGCCGGAGTGGAACCAGCCGCCCTCGAACGCCGCCGCGGTGCGCTCGTCGTCATGGAAGTAGCCCGACAGCAGCTGCGGGCTGCGGTGCACGATCTCCCCGACCTCGCCGGGTGCCACGTCGCGCATCGCGTCATCGACGACGCGCGTCTCGACATTGAGCACCGCGCGGCCGCACGAGCCGGGCTTGCGCAGCTGGTCGTCGGGGCCGAGCATGGTGGCCAGCGGCGCGATCTCGGTCTGGCCGTAGAGGTTCCACAAACGCACCTTCGGCAAGCGCTCGGCCAACTCGCGCAGCACCGCCACCGGCATGATCGACGCGCCGTAGTAGCCCTTCGCCAAACTCGACAGATCCGTTGTGTCGAACAGCGGCGAGCGCAGCAGCGAGATCCACACGGTGGGCGGCGCGAAGAACGAGGTGATGCGGTGGCGCGCGATCAACGGCAGCAGGTTGTCGGGCGTCGGCTTGGCCGTGATGACGTTCGACGAGCCGACGTAGATGGCCGGGCCGAAGAAGACGTCCAACTGCGCGCAGTGGTACAGCGGCAGCGCGTGCAGGGCAAAGTCTTCCGCCGCGATGGAGGCATCGACGACGCAGCTCACGTACTGCCACATCACCGCGTCGTGCGTCAGCATCGCGCCCTTGGGCGCCGACTCGGTGCCGCTGGTGTAGACGATCTGCGCCAGGTCGCTGCCGGACAACTCGACCCGAGGCAGCGGCAATGTGCAAGCCGCGAGTTCGTCCAGCGTGAGCATGCCGGCCGCGGGCGCGCTGGTCTCTTCCGATGGCAGCCACAGCATTTGCTCGACCTTCGTCTCGCGCGCCGCTGCGGCGTGCGCGAGTTCGGCCAGGCCGCTGTCGGTGGCAAGCCACTTCGCGCCGGCGTGGCGCAGGATGAACGCCGCTTCCTCGGCTTTCAACATGAAGTTGATCGGCACCAGCACCGCGCCGATGCGCGCCAGCGCGAAGCGCAGCGCCGCGAAGCCATGCGAGTTGCGCGCCAGGATCGCCACGCGATCGCCCTTCGCAACACCGCGCGACGCCAGGCCCGCGGCCACTCGGTCGGCGATGCCGTCGAACTCGGCATAGCTCCATCGCGTGTCGCCGCAAGCGATCGCCAGCTTGCCCGGGTGACGCGCGGCACTGCGGCGCAACAGGTCGCCCAGTGTGTGGCGGCGGATAACAGTGGTGTCTGTGCTCATGGCCCAGCGTAGAGCCTGGGGCGGCGCGCGGGCACTCCGGGCCTACCCGCATGGCATCAAAGCCCCGTGTCACGCGGACGCATCGAGGCCGCACCAGAATCGGCGCACCTCGACACCGAATCCGCCGTCTCATGAGCGACCTGTCTGCCTTCCCGATCACCCGCAAGTGGCCCGCGCGGCACCCCGAGCGACTGCAGCTCTACTCGCTGCCCACGCCCAACGGCGTCAAGGTCTCGATCGCCCTCGAAGAAACCGGCCTGCCGTACGAAGCGCATCTGGTGAGCTTCACCACCAACGACCAACTGACACCCGAGTTCCTGTCGCTGAACCCGAACAACAAGATCCCGGCGATGGTCGATCCGAACGGGCCGGGCGGCCAACCGCTGGCACTGTTCGAGTCCGGCGCGATCCTCGTCTATCTGGCGGCGAAGACCGGCCAGTTGATGCCGACCGACGAGGCGCAGCGCTACGAGACGCTGCAATGGCTGATGTGGCAGATGGGCGGCGTCGGCCCGATGTTCGGCCAGCTCGGCTTCTTCCACAAGTTCGCCGGCAAGGACTACGCCGACAAGCGCCCGCGCGACCGCTACGTGGCCGAGTCGAAGCGGCTGCTCGGCGTGCTCGAACAACGGTTGGCGCATCGGCAGTGGATGATGGGCGACGAGTACACGATCGCCGACATCGCGACCTTGCCCTGGGTGCGCAACCTCGTCGGTTTCTACGGCGCGGGCGAGCTCGTCGGCTTCGACGAGTTCAAGAACGTGCAGCGGGTGCTGGCCGCCTTCGTCGCGCGGCCGGCGGTGGTGCGCGGCTTGAACATCCCGCCGCGGCCCTGATGCTGCAGCGCCCCGCCGCCTGGTACGCCGAGCGCCTGGCCGAGCCGCGCGCCGCCGACGGCCGGCCGCGCGTGGTGATCGACACCGACGCCGCCAACGAGATCGACGACCAGTTCGCACTGGCGTGGGCACTGCTCGCGCCCGAGCGGCTGGACGTGCTCGCGGTGTACGCCGCGCCCTTCTCCTTCGAGCACCGCCGCCGCGAATGGCAGCGCGCCCTTGAGGCACAGACGCAACCGCACCAGGCCTCGGCCTGGGACCGTGCGCTGCTCGCACAGCACGGCGCGGCGCTGGCGCGGCTGCAGCGCGAGGGCCGCACGCCGGACTCGATCCGCGACTGGCCGGTGTTCTGCGCGCCGGGCGAAGGCATGCAGCGCAGCTTCGACGAGATCGTGCGCATCTACTCCCTGCTGCGCCTGCCGCACGCCGGCCGCGTGTTCCGCGGCAGTGCGGGCTACCTCGCCGACGA
>JANNJX010000167.1:0-1909 GCA_031396005.1 Burkholderiales bacterium | reverse complement strand
ATGCGCCGAACCGCTTCGTCATCAACATCCAGCCCGAGCAGGCGACGGCGTTTCGCAAGGTGCTCGACGGCGCCGGCGTGCAGCGCTACGACTGGTACCCGATGATCCGCGGCCGCCTGGTGGCGGTGAACGGCAAGGCGGTGACGCCCGAGGCCTTCGACGCCGATCGCGCCAAACGATTGATCGAGCGTGAGTTCAACTTGAGCCACACGGCGCAATTGCCGGGCCACAACACCGTGACTTCGGGTCAGTGGAAAGAAGACGAGACCGGCACGGCCAGCGTCGAAGACGGCCTGGCGCAGGAGCTCGGCTTGAAGCTCGGCGACACGATGCGCTTCGACGTCGGCGGCGCCATGCACGAAGCCCGCATCACCAGCCTGCGCAAGGTCGATTGGGGCTCGATGCGCGTCAACTTCTTCGTCATCTTTCCGCAGGCGCAGATGCCCGGGTTGCCGGCAACGGTGATCACGGCGTTTCGCGCGCCGGAGCTGGCGGGTTTCGACAACGCGCTGACGCGCGATTTTCCGAATATCACCTCGGTCGACGTGTCGGCGCAGATCGATCAGGTGCAGCGTGTGCTGGGGCAGGTCGTCCGCGCGGTCGAGTTCTTGTTCGCGTTCACGCTGGCCACGGGGCTGGTCGTGTTGTTCGCGGCCGTGACGGCAACGCGCGAAGCTCGCGCCAAGGAGTTCGCGGTGATGCGCGCGCTCGGCGCCAGCCAGGTGCTGCTCGGCCGCGTGCAGCGTGCAGAACTCGCCGGCGTCGGCGCGCTGGCCGGCGTGCTGGCGTCCATCGCAGCGATGGTGGTCGGCTGGGCGCTGGCGCGCTACGCCTTCGAGTTCCAGTGGACGGCGTCGTGGTGGGTGCCGTTGGCGGGCGGCGTGGCCGGCGCGCTGTTGGCGCTGGCGGCAGGCTGGTGGGGGCTGCGCGATGTGCTGCGGCGGCCGGTCATCGAGACGCTGCGCCGCGCGACGACGGAATAGATTTCAGCCGAGCAAGCCGGCGAGATCGATCGTCAAGCCCGGCAGCGCCGCCACCGGCGTGGCGCGCGGCGTTTCGCTGGCGGTGATGTCGGTATAAGCCGTGCCGTCGCCGTTGCGGTAGAAGCGCACGATGTTGTTGTCGAGGTCGACGATCCAGACTTCGGCGATGCCGTGTCTGGCGTACAGATTGACCTTGATGCCGCGATCGTAGGCTGCGGTGCTGTCGGAAACCTCGATCAGCAGCAGCACGTCGGCAGGAGTAGGGTGAGCTTGAGCGTAGAAATCGGCGCGCGGGCGCAGCAGCATCAAGTCTGGTTCCGGCTCACTCGCATCGGACAAGCGCAGCGGGTCTTGCACTGCTACGACGGCTCTCCCGTGCGCGGCAGCCGAAAGCAAGGCATTGAGTTTCTTGACGGCACTGGCGTGCCGCGTGCCGATCGGTGCCATGTCGATGACCTCCCCCTCGATCAGCTCCACGCGCGCATCCGGCGCGAACACACCTGCCCGGCCCATGCGGTAGTACTCGTCCACCGTGAGCCGGTGCCGTTGCAGGACGGCGGGGGAGTCGACGATGCCCATGAGCTTGATTCTATCGAACGCGGTTCATGTTGGTGGAGCCGCTACAGTGCGCGGGCCATGCCGATCCATGAACCCAGACGCAGCCTGCGCGTGCTGCACCTCGAAGACTCCGAAGTCGATCACGAGCTGGCCGCGGCGCTGCTCTCGCGCGACGGCCGCTCGCTCTCGGTGCTGCGGGTGGACAGCGAGGCGGCGTACCGCGCCGCGCTCGAAGAAGACTGGGACGTGGTGCTGTCCGACTACAACCTGCCCGGCTTTTCGGGCCTGGCCGCGTTGGAGATCCTGAGCGCCAGCGGCCGCCTGCTGCCCTTCGTCATCCTGTCCGGCGAGATCGGCGAGGACGTGGC
>JANNJX010000162.1:0-1913 GCA_031396005.1 Burkholderiales bacterium | reverse complement strand
GCGTCGGCGGCGTCGTCGGACAGGCGAAGGGCTTTGGCGAAGCGGCCGCCGATCGACTTCATCTGCCCGCGCCAACCCTCGGACTCGACGCGCTGCGTGTCGAGCGCAGCGCGCGCCAGGCGCTGCGACAGCACGGCCATCGAATCGCGCCAGATCTGCAACTGGCGCTCGCGCCACGCCGATTGCAAACGCTCGAACGCGGCGCGCTGCGCTTCGGGCAACAACGGCGTCACCGTCTGCCACAACACGCCCTCCTGCACCCAGCAGCGCGAAAACGCATCGAGCGGCAGCACGGCGTGCACGCCCCCCGCGCCTTTGGTGCGGTCGCCCGGGTGCGCGCCTTCAAGTCGCTTGCGCCAGCGCGCTTCGAGTGCGGCCTCGCCCGCGCTGCCCGGCGCGCCGAGCTGATTGAGCAGCGCGATCGCCGGCTTGCCGGTGAGTGACAGCACTTGCAGTTCGGCATCGAGATAGCCCGCATCCTCCGGTGCTTCGCTGGCGTTGACGAGGTAGAGCACGACGTCGCACTCGTCCCAGACATGCTTGAGCGCTCGCTGGCTCGACCAGAACGCGCGGTCGCGCCAGCGGTCCCAAACTTCGGTGAGGAACCAGCCGATCGGGTTGCCCGACTGCGCCATGCGCCTGGCCAGGCGCAGGCTGTCGCCGAAGCCCGGCGTGTCCCAGAGCAGCAGGCGGTCACCCTGCGCGGTTTCGATCAGCACCTGCGACTCGGCGACCTCCGTGACATGCGCTTCGTCGCGGATCTCGCCGATGTCGCGCGCCAGCAGCGTGCGCGCCAGCGTCGTCTTGCCGACGTTGGTGTGCGAGACGAGCGACAGCGAAATCGTGCTGGCGGTCATGACGATTGCGCCGGGCCGCCCCCAGGAATCGAGCTCCCCTCGGGGGACGCGAGCGCACGCGAGCTGGGGGCTGTCATGCCAGATCGATGAAGCGCGGCGCTGGCAGCGACAGGTCGTGCAGCATGCGCTGCCAGGCCGCGCGGCGCTGCGTCAAACGCAGCTCGGCGTCGCTGGCGCCGCCAGTGCGCTGGCGAAAGGCCGATTCGTCGATCAGCACGCTGACGGTGGCGCGGCCGCCGACGGCGCTGGCCAACGTGCGCACGAAGGCGCCATGCGTTTCACGCTCCGGTGTGGCGGTGGCGGCGAACAGTGCGGCGACGTCGCCATCGGCGTCTTCGAGCGCTGTCGGCGGCAGCATGTCTTCGCTGCCGAGCGCGAGCGTCGGCTTGACACGCGGCTGCGCGCCGGGGCCGATGGCCTGCAGCAACGCCTTCGGCAAGGCCTTGACTTGCGGCGCGCTCAGCGTGTAGCTGTACGGCAGCACGGTCACCGGGCGCGCGGTGGCCGGGCCGTCGCGCAGCAGCGCGCGGAAGTACGGCTCGTCGAGCGGCAGGGCGAGTTGCGCCGCCGCGCGCCGGGCGCGCCAAGCCGACCACGCCGCCAACAGCAGCCGCGGCAGCACGACGAACAGGCCGAGCGTGATCGCGTACAGGTGAATCCAGCGCGCGGCACGCTCGCCGGCGCTGCCGTCGGCAAAGCGCAGCGTCGCCATCTCGTCGATCGTCGGCAGCGTGATGCCCGAGAGCGCCATGGCCGGCGTGAAGACCAGCGCCAGCGTGCGCTGCACCTGCTCGGCGTCGAGCCAGGTGCTGTCCCAGCCGGCGCGGTAATCGAAGGCAATGCCGAAGACGTACATCGAGGCGATGACGAGCAGCGCCAGCAGCGCCGCCGCGGCGTGCATGACGCTGGCCACGCGCGCCTGCTGCACGCCGCGCGTTGCGACGGCCCACTCGGCGGCAAAGCGCGCGCGCGCGGCGACCAGCGGCGCCGCCGCGCCGCGCGCCGAGAAGCGCGTGCGCGCGTCTTCGATCGCGCGCGCCAGCCACGCCGACGGGC
>JANNJX010000144.1:0-4391 GCA_031396005.1 Burkholderiales bacterium | reverse complement strand
CGCAAGATCGCCGCCGTCGCGCCCCAGATGAAATAGTCGTCATCAGCGTGCCCGTTCGCCTCGGGCCGCGGCCACGGCATCGACAAGAAAGCACGCTGACTGCCGGCGAACTCGAAGACGTGGCGTTGGTGATGCGCCGGCGTCATCAGAAACGCCAGCGGCACCTCGAAGGCCTCGGCCACCTCGTGCGCGTCGAGCACCAGCTCGAACGGTGGCTGCACGAGCGCCACGATCGGCGTCACGTCGAAGTTGGTGACGGTGCGGTAGATCGGCAAGGCGCCGATCACTTCGACATGGCGCCGCGCCAGGCCGACCTCCTCTTCGGTCTCGCGCAGCGCGGTGTCGATGGCATCGGCATCGCTGGCTTCGGCGCGCCCACCGGGGAAGCTGATCTGGCCGGCATGGTCGCGCAGGTGCGAGGTGCGCTGCGTCAACAACACCGTCAGACCCTGCTCGCGCTGCACGAGCGGCAGCAGCACGGCAGCGCGGGTGCGCGGATGGTCATCGAAGAGGCCGCCGTCGCCGAGCGCCTCAGGCGTCCACAGCGGCGGTGTGGCCAGACGCTGGCGCAGCGCGTCGGCGCTCAGTCGATCGACCGCCACCTCGGCCAGATGCGCGTCGTTGCCCAGCACCGGCACCGCGCGCGGATCGGTGATGCGAGGACGTGTGCTCATAAGGCCATCAGCTTAAGGCAGCAACGACAAAGCCGCCCTGGGGCGGCTTTGTCAGTGGCCTGCGGCAAGCGTCGGTCAGGCTTGGGCCGTGCTCGTCGACTTGCCCGGCAGCTTTTCCTTGATGCGCGCGCTCTTGCCCGAGCGGTCGCGCAGGTAGTACAGCTTGGCGCGGCGCACGTCGCCGCGACGCTTGACTTCGATGCTGGCGATCAGCGGGCTGTAAAGCTGGAAGGTGCGCTCGACGCCTTCGCCGCTCGACACCTTGCGCACGGTGAAGGCGCTGTTCAGGCTGCGGTTGCGCTTGGCGATGACGACGCCTTCATAGGCCTGCACGCGCTTGCGCGTGCCTTCGACGACGTTGACGTTGACGATCACCGTGTCGCCAGGGGCGAAAGCGGGAATCGTCTTGCCCAGACGGGCAATTTCCTCTTGCTCGAGGGTTTCGATCAGGTTCACGGGGATCTCCGAGCGATCTTGCCTGGGCTTTGTTGATAGAGAGCAGGACCTCGGTCCCACAGTGACCCGGCAGAGGATCGAAAGCCCGCGATTATAGGTGGAGCGCGGCCAGGAAAGCGTCGTCGACCTTGGACAGGCGCCCCGCGGCTCGGGCAGCGGCAATCAGCTCGGGCCGCAGGCGCGCCGTCAACTCCAGCGAGCGCTCGCGGCGCCAGCGCTCGATCTGCGCATGGTGGCCCGACAGCAGGACGGGCGGCACGGCTTGCCCGTCCAGCACTTCGGGGCGGCTGTAGTGCGGGCAGTCCAGCAGCCCGTCGTCACCGAAGCTGTCCTGCTCGGCCGATTGCTCGTCGCCGAGCACACCGGGCTGCAGCCGCGCCAGCGCGTCGAGCAGCGCCATCGCCGGCAGCTCGCCGCCGGAGAGCACGAAGTCGCCCAGGCTGAGCTCCAGCGTCACATGGCGGTCGAGAAAACGCTGGTCGATGCCTTCGTAGCGGCCGCACAGCAGCACGGCGCCGGGGCCGCCGGCGAGTTCTCTCACCAGCGGCTGGTCGATGCGCCGGCCCGTCGGCGTGAAATGGATCACGGCCGGCGCCGGCTCGCCGCGATCGGCGCTCACGGCGGTCAGCGCGCGCTGCAACGGTTCGCCCAGCAGCACCATGCCGGGGCCGCCGCCGAACGGCCGGTCGTCGACACGCTGGTGCGCACCGTCGCCATGCTCGCGCAGCGGCCACAGGCGCACATCGACCTGCTTCGTTTCGTAGGCGCGGCGCGTCACGCCGAGCTTCAGGAACGGCTCGAAGAGTTCGGGGAAGAGCGTGATGACATCGAAGCGCATCTGTCTTTTTAGAAGTCGAGGCCCCAATCGACCGTGATGGAGCGCTTGGCCAGATCAACGCTGTCGACGTACGCCGCGACGAACGGAATCAAACGCTCGTCATCGCCCGAGACCACGCGCAGCACGCTGTGCGCGCCGGTGTCGATCAGGTCGGTCACGTTGCCGAACGCCACTGCCTCGCGGTTGACCACCGCGCAGCCGATCAGATCGACCCAGTAGTACTCGTCGACGCCCGCGGTCGGAAAGCTCGACCGTGCGACGAACACGCGCGCGCCCTTGAGCGCCTGGGCAGCGTTGCGGTCTGCCACCTCCTGCGCACCGGCAACGACGAAGCCGGCTTGCTCGCGCGACTCTGTGATGCGCAGCAAAGGCGGCGGCGCCGCACCCGGGCGGTCGGAAGGTCGCAGGTACCAGCTTTTGGTGGAGAACAGCGCCTGCGGATCGCTCGCGAAAGGCTGGACCTTGAGCCAGCCCTTGATGCCCCAGGCGCCGATCACGCGACCAACTTCGACCGCGTCCGCGGGCAAGTCGATGCCGGACTCACTCAATCAGGCTGCAGCCTTCTTGGCCTGATCGACCAGGCGCGCGACGGTGGGAGACAACTGCGCACCCTTGCTCGCCCAATGCGTGACGCGGTCGGTGGCCACGCGCAGCGGCTCTTCGCCGCCGGCCGCCACCGGGTTGTAGAAGCCGACGCGTTCGATGAAGCGGCCGTCGCGGCGCTCGCGGGAGTCGGCAACGACGATGTTGTAGAAGGGGCGCTTCTTGGCGCCGCCACGGGACAGACGGATGACGACCATTTGTCGGTTCCTCGAAATGATGGTTTCGATTCGCCGACCGCGGGACACACGCAGCCGGGCAGATCAGACGACTCCGGCACCGTAGATACGCCAGTCACCTGACCAGCCAGCGCCGAAAACGCACGATTATAAACTCGGCCACATGCCTGACCAGACTCTCGTCATTCGCCCCAGCAGCCAAGCCGACCTGCCCGCCCTGACGCGCATCTACGGGCACGCTGCGCTGCATGGCACTGGCACCTTCGAACTCGAAGCACCGGACGAGGCCGAAATGGCGCGCCGCCGCGACGCCGTGCTGGCCAACGGCCTGCCCTGGCTGGTGGCCGAGCGCGACGGCGACGTGCTCGGCTACGCCTATGCCAACCACTTCCGCCCGCGCCGCGCCTACCGCTTCTGCGTCGAGGATTCGATCTACCTCGACGAGACGGCGCGCGGTCACGGCGTCGGCCGCGTGCTGCTGGCCGAGCTGCTGGCGCAATGCGAAGCGCGCGGCGCGCGGCAGATGCTGGCCGTGATCGGCGACTCGGCCAACGCCGGCTCGGTCGGCGTGCACCGCGCCTGCGGCTTCGAAGACACGGGAGTGCTCAAAGCCGCCGGCTGGAAGTTCGGTCGCTGGCTCGACGTGGTGTTGATGCAAAAGGCGCTGGGTGAAGGCGCGGTCACAGAGCCGCGCGATTGATGGCCTATAGATCGAAGGCGCTGGCGACGTGGTTGGCCTGCGTGGCTGGTGCGTTTGGCGCGCACCGCTTCTACCTGCATGGCGCACGCGACCTGTGGGCCTGGCTGCATCCGTGGCCCACGCTGGCCGGCTTGTACGGCATCCACCGTGTGCAGACGCTCGGCCAGGACGATCATCTGTCGTGGCTGCTTTTGCCGCTGCTCGGGCTGATGGTGGCGCAGGCCTGCCTGTTCGCCATCGTCTACGGCCTGACGGCGGACGCCGAGTGGAACGAAAAGCGCAACCCGGGCCACCCACCGCGCAACACACGCTGGCTGCCGGTGCTCGGCGCGATCGCCGCACTGATGCTTGGCGCGACGGCGTTGATGGCGACGATCGCCTTCGGTGGTCAGCGCTTCTTCGAGTGGCAGGTTGAAGAAGCGCGCAAGATCAGTCGCTAAAAGACGAGACGCCCCACGCCGTAGCCCGCAGCCGCCATCAGCGCCGACGCAGGGATGGTGAAGATCCACGCCCAGACGATCGTGCCGGCCACGCCCCAGCGCACGTTGGACGCGTTGCGTGTCGAGCCCACACCGACGATAGCGCCGGTGATGGTGTGTGTTGTGCTGACCGGGATGCCCAGCCCCGTGGCCAGGAACAGCGTGATCGCACCGCCCGTCTCCGCACAAAAGCCGCCGACCGGGCGCAGCTTGGTGATGCGCTGGCCCATCGTCTTGACGATGCGCCAGCCGCCGAACATCGTGCCCAGGGCAATCGCGATGTAGCAGACCCAGATCACCCAGCCCGGGGGCAACTTGTCGGCGGCGCTGGCGTAGCCGGTGGCGATGAGCAGCATCCAGATGATGCCGATCGTCTTCTGCGCGTCGTTGCCGCCGTGGCCCAGGCTGTACAGGCCGGCCGAGACGAGTTGCAGGCGGCGGAAGATGCCATCGACGCGCTGCGGC
>JANNJX010000135.1:0-9851 GCA_031396005.1 Burkholderiales bacterium | reverse complement strand
CGCTCGACCACCTGTTCCACAGCGAGCACTTCGCGCTGGTCCGCATCGAGCGGCTGCCGGCCTTCGGCTCCGATCACTTCCCGATCCTGGTCGAGATCGCCTACGTCGAACGACTCGATCAGCAGCAGGAGGCACTGGCGCACGACAGCGACGACGCGAAGTGGGCCGAGGAGAAGGCCGCCGAAAAAGGGGTGAGCGAGGCCGACGTGCACACGCCCGGGCGCTGACGCCAGTCGGTCAGGTGCGTCGCGAGGGCCGCGCACGTCCGCGCAGCGCGCCGATCAGGCGTTGCCACCACCCGGCGGGCGCATCGACGCAGGCCCGCGCCGGCGCATCCAGCGCCTGCACCAGCGCGTGCGCGCCGGAGGGCAGGTCGATGCCGTGGCCGCGCGTCAGCACGTGGTCGTCGGGGTCATGGTCGATCGTCAGCCACAGCGTGCCGTGGGTGACCCGCAGGTGGCGCGGGCCGTGCAGCCGGGCAAAGCGGCTGCGGTCGAGGACGAGGGTGTGGTTCATCGAAAAGCTCCTGGGTCGGTCGCTGCATGCCTGGGCTTCATGCTTGCGGGGGGTCCGCCTGCGCGCCATACTGCACCTGCCGCCTCTGCCGTTCAAACGATCGTTCGGAACGTCTGACATTCCCACAGCGCATGCACAAACCGCCCGACCGCCTGCCGCCGCTGGACCTGCTGGCTTGCTTCGAGGCGGCCGCGCGGCACCTCTCGTTCACCCAGGCCGCGGCCGAGCGCTTCGTCACGCAGTCGGCGGTGAGCCGCCAGATGCGCGCGCTCGAAGACGAGCTGGGCGCGGCGCTGTTCCGGCGCCAGCACCGTGCGCTGGCGTTGACGCCGCAAGGCGTGCGCCTGTTCACGGTCTGCACGGCGGTGCTGTCGCAACTGCGTGGCACCGTGCGCGAATTGCGCGCGCCGTCGCAGCGCGAAGTGCTGGCGCTGACGACGACGCCCGGCCTGGCCTCGCTCTGGCTGATCCCGCGCCTGCCCGGCTTTACACGCGCGCATCCCGGCATCGACGTGCGCCTGGACGCGAGTTTCGAGATGCGCCAGCTCGCCAACGAAGGGTTCGATCTGGCGATCCGCTACGCGCGCGCCGAGAAGGTCGCCGGCCAGGCCTTGTTCGGCGAGACGGTCCTGCCGGTGTGCAGCCCGAAGCTGCTGCGCCAGCTGCCGTTGGCCGCGCCGGCCGACCTGGCGGCACACACGCTGCTGCAGATGGAGCCCAAGGTCAGCGGCGGCATGCCGGTCGAGTGGGAGCCGTGGCTGCAAGCCATGGGCCTGGCCGAGCTCGAGCCGGCCGCGCGGCTGTCGATGTCGGGCTACAACGAGGTCATCGCCGCCGCCGTCGCCGGGCAGGGCGTGGCCCTCGGCCGGCGCCCGCTGGTCGATGCGCTGCTGCGCGAAGGCCGCCTCGTCGCGCCGCTGGGCAAGACGATCGCCACGCCGCGCAGCTACATCCTGGTCGTCGATCCAGCGGCGCGCGCGCGCCCTGCGGTGCGCGCGCTCGAAGCGTGGCTGCTGCAGCAGGCCGCCGACGAGCGGGCGGCGAGCCAGGAAGCGTCGCGCGCCACTACACTGCGGCCCCCGCCCCGCAAGGCCGTCAGGCGCACCACCCGATGAGTGACCGCAAACCCGTGACGCTGCACCGCCTGCGTGAGATGCACACCGGCGGCGAAAAGATCGCGATGCTGACCTGCTACGACGCGGCCTTCGCGCAGGTGCTCGACGCGGCCGGTGTCGACATCGTGCTCGTCGGCGATTCGCTCGCCATGGTGCTGCAAGGCCAGGCCAGCACGGCGCCGGTGACGTTGGATGAGATGGCCTACCACACGCGCTGTGTCGCCCGCGGCAACCGCAGCGCCTGGCTGCTCGGCGACCTGCCGTTCGGCAGCTACCACGAGAGCCCGGCGCAGGCCTTTGCCAGCGCGAGCGCACTGATGCGCGCCGGCGCGCAGATGGTCAAGTTGGAGTGCGGCGCCTGGACCGCACCGACGCTGCGCTTCCTCGTCGAGCGCGGCATCCCGGTCTGCGCGCACCTCGGCTTCACGCCGCAGACCGTCAACGCCCTGGGCGGCTACCGCGTGCAGGGCCGCGACGAGGCCGGTGCGCAGCGCCTGCGAGACGAGGCGCGGGCGATGGTCGAGGCCGGCGCGCAGATGCTGCTGTTCGAGATGGTGCCGGCCGCGCTGGCGCGCGAGATCACGCTGTCGTCGCCGGTGCCTGTCATCGGCATCGGCGCTGGTGTCGGCACGAGTGGCCAGGTGCTGGTGCTGCACGACATGCTCGACATCACGCTTGCGATTGGTGGCAAGCGTCCGCGCTTCGTGCGCAACTTCATGCAGGGCGCGGCGTCGGTGCAGGAGGCCGTGCAGCGCTATGTCGGCGAGGTCAAGGCGGGCACGTTTCCGGACGATGCATTGCACAGCTACTGACATGCAGCTCATCCACGATATCGCCCCTCTTCGCGCGGCGCTTGCCCACTCAGCGCGTCCCGTGCTCGTGCCGACGATGGGCAACCTGCATGAAGGCCACCTCGCGCTCGTGCGCCAAGCCAAGTCGATCGCGCCGGCGGGCGCGCCGGTGGTGGCGACGATCTTCGTCAACCGCCTGCAGTTCCTGCCGCACGAAGATTTCGACCGCTACCCGCGCACGCTCGAATCGGATGGCGCGATGTTGGAGGTCGCCGGCTGCGATGTCGTCTTCGCGCCAGACGAGGTCACGCTGTATCCCGAGCCGCAGACCTTCAAGGTGGTGCCGTCGGCCGAGCTGGGCGACATCTTGGAAGGCCACTTTCGCCCGGGCTTTTTCACCGGCGTCTGCACCGTGGTCGCCAAGTTGTTCAACCTCGTGCAACCGGCCGCTGCGGTGTTCGGCAAGAAGGACTACCAGCAGTTGATGGTGATCCGCCGCATGGCGGCGCAGATGGCGTTGCCGATCGACATCGTCGCCGGCGACACGGTGCGCAGCGCCGACGGCCTGGCGCTGTCGTCGCGTAACGGCTATCTGTGCGACGCTGAGCGCGTCGAGGCGCTGCGCCTGTCGCGCACGCTGCGTGCGTTGACGGCGGCGTGGCGGGCGGGCCAGCGCGACGTGGCCGCGCTCGAAGCCGACGCGATGCGTGAACTCGCCGCGCACGGCTGGGTGCCCGACTACGTGGTGCTGCGCCGTCAGCGCGATCTGGGCGCCCCGGCCGACGGCGAGCCGCTGGTGGCGCTGGCCGCGGCCCGGCTCGGCAAGACGCGCTTGATCGACAACGTCGAACTCGGCTGACGTCGCTCCAGACCGCGCGCCGCCACGGCGCTGATCGACCAGCACAGCCAGGCCGACCACATCGTGTGGCTCGGGAAATGCGCACCGCGCGCAAGCTGCGTCCAACCGAGCAGCGCGCCGGCGCCGAGCGTCACCGCAAGCAGCGTGCGCGCCAGCGCCGGGCGCTCGCCGCGCCACTGAAAGTACAGCGGCAGGAAGGCGAACGCCGCCACCGCATGGCCCGACGGAAAACAGTGACCGGGCCCGCCGTCCTGCACGGACAGCCTCCAGTGCGGCACGTAGTCGGCGCTGCCGCCGAAAGCCGCGAGGTCCCAGGGGCAACTGCTCTGGGTGACCTGCTTGAACGCCGGGATGGTGAGCAGGCAGAGCAGCACCACACCGAACCAAGCCAGGCGCCGTGGCCGCGGCATGGCGCTGCCGTGACCGCGCCACGCCAGCACGCCGCAGGCGAGCAGCGCCACGCCCGAGAGCACGCGTGCACCGTCGTGCAGCAGCACACGCGTGAACCATGCATGGCGCAGCGCGAAGCCTTGCGGATTGGCGTATCCAGCGGCAACGGCCATGTCCCAGCCGCTGGCCTCCCACCAAAGCAGCAGGGCCAGCGTGGCCAGCGCGACGAGCAGGTCGCGGTGCGGCGGTCGCAGCTCGTTCAATGCCGTACCAACAGGGCTGGCTCGCTGGCGCGGCAGCCCGCGGCAAGATCGAACTCGCGCTCGTAGAGCGCCGTCTTCACGTCGAGCAGGGCCAGCAGGCTGTGGAACAAGTGGTCGTGCTGCGCCGGCTGGCGGGCGCGCTCGCGCAGGCAGCCGGCATCGAGGCCGGCGCTCTTGCCGAAGCCGGCCGACCACCACAGCACCATCGGCACCTGCGTCTGCTCGCGCGGCGCGATCAGGGTCGGCACGCCGTGCAGGAACAGGCCCTTCTCGCCGAGCGACTCGCCGTGGTCGGAGACGAACAGCATCGCCGTGTCGACGTCGTCCGCATGCGCCGACAGCGTGCCGATCAGCGTCGCCAGCACCTGGTCGGTGTAGAGCAGCGCGTTGTCGTAGGCGTTGACGATCTCCTGCTTCGTGCAGCGGCCGAGGTCGTGGTGGCGGCACGCCGGCGTTAAGCGCTCGAAAGCCGGCGGGTAGCGGCGAAAGTACGACGGGCCGTGGTTGCCGAGCATGTGCAGCACCAGCAGTTGCGTCGTGCTGCGGTTGCCGTGCAGCGCTCGCAAGCGCTCGTCGAGGCCGCGCAGCAGGCCCTCGTCGAAGCAGCGGTCGCCGTCGCACAGACCCGGCGCCAAGGCGGCGCTGACGGTGTCGTGCGGCAGGCCTGCGCAGACGCCCTTGCAGCCGCTCTGGTTGTCGCGCCAGTGCACGGCCACGCCGGCGCGTGCGGCCACGTGCAGCAGCGACTCGCTGCCGCGGATGCGCGCCTCGTCGTACTGGCGGCGGCCGACAGGGGCGAACATGCACGGCAACGAGACCTCGGTGCTGGTGCCGCAGGCGCTGACGCTGCTGAAGTTGACGACAGGCAGTTGCGCCAGTTGCGGCGTCGTCTGGCGCGCGTAGCCGGACAGCCCCCAGTTGTCGGCGCGCGCCGTCTCGCCGATGACGAGCACGACCAGGCGCGGCTTGCTGCGCGTGGCCCAACCCGGACTCGGCGCTGCATCCAAACCGATCGCCTGCCGCGGCTGCGCGGCGCCGCGGGCTTCGGCGGCGAGGACGCTGCTGAGCGACCAGAGCGTGTTCAGCGGCGTCACCAGGTAACGCACCTCCTTGTGGTTGCGCGCCATCGACGCCAGCGGCTGGAACTGCCACATCAGCGCGAGCGCGAAGATGCCGGCCGCGCCGGCCAGCAGGAGAGAGCGCGCTCGCCAACGCCGCCGCCACGGCCGCACCGGCAGGCGCGTGAAGACCAGCAGCGCGATCGGCAGCGCGGCGTAAAGCAGCAGGTCCAGCGCCAGGCTCAACGTCAGCAGCTCGCGCGTTTCGGCCGGGTCGGTGTGCAGCGCGTTGCGCACCATCGACGGGTCGATGACAACGCCGTAGGCTTGCATGTAGTGCATCGCCAGTGCGCCGGTGAGGGTCAGCAGCGCGACCAGCGGCTTGATGGTGTGGCGCGTGCCGACCAGACCGAGCAGCAGCACCTGCAGCGTCACCAGCATCAACGCCAGCCCTGCGGCGAAGGCAGCGCTGGACAGCGCATCCGGCGCCTGCGCGCGCAGCGCGGCGAGAAAGAACGGGCGATTCAGCGCCAGGGCCCAGAAGCCACTGGCGATCAGAATCAGGCGTTCGGTGGTGGTCGACGGGCGTGAGACAAACGTCGGCGCGCGCGGTGCTGTGTCGGCAAGCATCAGTCGACGATTGAACCGCGCACACCTGAAGCACACCTGAAGCCGGCCTGAGGCCAGTGCTACCGTGCGTCATGCGCTTGTTGTTGATCGAAGACGACCCCACGCTCGGCGAGGGCCTGCGCGACTTCCTGCGCGCCGACGGCCACCGCGTCGATTGGTGCCCGCGCCTGGCCGACACGCGCGCATTGCACGACGAGCCGTACGACGCCTGGCTGGTCGATTGGCAACTGCCCGACGGCTCTGGCGTCGAGTGGCTGACGGCGCGCCGTGCCCGCGGCGACGTCACGCCGGCGCTGTTGCTGACCGCGCGCGACCGCGTCGGCGACCGCATCGGCGGCCTCGACGCTGGCGCCGACGACTACCTCGTCAAGCCTTTCGCGCCGGAGGAGCTGGCAGCGCGGCTGCGCGCCGTCAGCCGGCGCAGCGGCGCCGGCGCGGCACAGGCGCGCAAGGTGCTCGGCGACGTGACGGTGGACCTGACGGCGCGTTGCGCCAGCGTCGGCAGCGAGCGCATCGAGCTGACGGCGCGCGAGTGGGCGCTGCTCGAAGCGATGGTGCTGCGCAGCGGCCGCATCGTGCCCAAGGCCGAGCTGGAAAAACTCGTGCTCGGCTTCGACAGCGTCGTCGCCAGCAACGCGCTCGAAGTGCACATCTCGGCGCTGCGCCGCAAGCTCGGCCGCGAGCTGATCGAGACCGTGCGCGGCCTGGGCTACCGGATCGCAGAGCGATGAGCCGCGGGCCGAGCGCCGGGCCGCTCCCAAGCGGGCGGGCCCGCATCCCCTCGGGGGATCGGCTGCGGTACGCCGCCGCCGAGGGGCAGTCATGACACCGTCGATCCGCAGCCGCCTGGCCAACGCGCTGTTGTTCTGGTCGCTGATGTGGAGCGTCGGCGTGACGCTGGCGGTGGGACTGTCGGCACAGCATGAAGTCGATGAGCTGCTCGACGAGACGCTGCAATCGACGTCGGCGGTGCTGCTGCATGCGTTTGCATTGCCCTACGGTGCTGCCGGCGAAGGGCCGGCAGTGATGCCTGCGCCGGGCGACGCGCAGTTCGCCTGGCAACTGGTCTCGGCCGACGGCACGGTGCTGCGCCGCTCGGCCAATGCGCCGGCCGCGGTGCTGCAACGCTCGGCCAGCGCGGGCTTCAGCAGCAGCGCGGGCTGGCGCGTCTTCGGCAGCTCGCTGATCGGTGGAGACGGCAGCAACGGACGCATGCTCTACGTTGCCCACACCCTCGACGAACGCCGTGAAGCGCAGTTGGAAGTCATCGTCAGCGCCGCGTTGTCGGCGTTGTCGATCGGCCTGCTCGGCCACCTCTGGTTGCGCGCGCGGGTGCAGCTCGAGCTGGTGCCGCTGGAGACGCTCTCCGGGCGCCTGGTGCAATACGACCCGCTCGATCCGGCGCAGGCGCTGGGCGCGGCCGAGCGCGCCGAGCTGGTGCCGGTGCATGCTGCGATCGACGCGCTCGGCCGCCGCTTGGCCGAGCGTGTGGCGCAGGAGCGGCGCGTCGCCGCGCATGCTGCGCACGCGCTGCGCACGCCGCTGGCCGGCATGGACGCGCAGCTCGCGGTGGCATTGCGAGAAAGCACGGCCGAGGCGCGTCCGCGGCTGCAGCTCGTGCGCGATGCGTCGGTGCGGCTGCAACGCGTCGTGCGTTCGCTGCTCGACCTGTTTCGCCTCGGCGCCGAAGTCGAGCGCCAACACGTCGGTGTCGCGGCGCTGCTGGCGCATCTGCCGTTGCCGGCGCTGGAGGTCGTGGTGGACGAGAGCGTGCATATCGATGCCGACCCCGACCTGCTGGCGGCAGCGCTTCTCAACCTGCTCGACAACGCGCAGCGCCACGGTGCGCGCCGCGTCACCGTCAGTGCGCCTGCGCCGGGCAGGCTGTTGCTGCGCGACGACGGTCCCGGCGCCGGGCCGCAGCGCCTGATGCAGTTGCGCGCGGCGCTACAGACGCAGGGCTACGAGGGCCAGACCGGTCTGGGCCTGATGCTGGCCGACCTGGTGGCGCGGGCGCACGGCGGGCGCCTGGCCTTGCCCGACACACCGTCCGGCTTTGCCGTCGAGCTCGTGCTGTCCCCACCCGTCCACTGAATCACCGAAATCGGATCGGCGCCGTCCGCGCGATGCGGGCGCGCTGCGGCGTTGCGAATGCTCGCAATGCCTTCAGGCATTGCTGCGCCGTAGCCGGGCAAAGCGCAGGCTGTGCCTGCTCAGGGCTTGCCACGCACCCCGTCTCGCACGTCCCTCCCCGCCCATTTCAATGATTCAGCGGACTCGACCCCGCAGCCAGGGACCGCCACCGCGCCTGCGGGGTTGTGTGACGGAGTGCACGTGCGCACGATGGCACCCAACCGAAGCAGGGAGCGTTCACATGGTCACACCCAACCCTTCCGGGACCAGTCCGTCCCGGCCGCCGATGACGCTGCGTGACAGCGCCGTTGCGCTGGCGCGGCTCAACGAGCAGATGCAGCTGCTCAACACCAAGCTGGAGTACCTGCGGCTGCTGCTCAAACTCGGCGTCAGGTGATCGCATGGGCGGCGCGCGGATCGCATCCATCTGGGGGTTGGCCGTGGCGGCCGCGGCGCTGGCGCTGCCGTGCCAGGCCGGCGTGCGCAAGTGCACCGACGCCGCGGGGCGCGTGGTCTACCAAGATGCGCACTGCGGCCCGGCGCCGAATCCAGCCAGCCCGGCCACTCCAGCCACTGCGGTCAAACCGGCCGTGAGCGTCGACGTGCGCCCGTCCGGCAGAGCCCAAGGCGCCACCGAGCCGCGCCGCGAACCAACGCCGCCGGCGCAGGGCGCGTGGCGCGGCGCCGCCCAGTTCCGCTACGTCAGCGGGGCGCCGCTGGACGCGAGCGCCGACGCCGACATCGAACTCGCCCTGCTGCCCGACGGCCGCCTGGAGGGCGGCGCCGTCGGTGCCGGCTGCCGTCTGGACGGCGTGCACGCGCCGCAGCAACGGTTGAAGAACGTGGTGGCGGTGGACATCACCATCTCCGGCTGCCGCGACGGCCGCTTCAACGCGCGCTACGCCGGCCAGCTCGACGCCACGAACCCCACGCGCTCGCGGCTGCGGCTGCACGCCATCACGGCGGTGTCACCGGTCACGGCCGAAGGCTATCGCGAGCTGGCCATGGCGACGATCGACGCTGCGCTGCGGCGCTGACAGCCACGCCGTGCGCGTCACGGCACATCATGACCGCGACGACGAGCACCCGGCGGCCCTCGGTTCGCGCGGGGCATCGCCTTCACGTTATCGTCATGGCCGATGACCTCAGCACTCTTTTATCCGCTCGCCCTCGGCCCCCTCGAGCTTGTCAACCGCATCGTCATCGCCCCGATGTGCCAGTACTCGGCCGTTGACGGCTCTGCGACGGACTGGCATTTGATCCACCTCGGGCACTTGGCGCTGTCGGGCGCGGGGCTGTTGATCCTCGAAGCCACGGCGGTGCAGGCGCAGGGGCGCATCACGACGGGCTGTCTCGGCCTGTACTCGGACGACAACGAGGCGGCGCTGGCGCGCGTGCTCGACGCGGTGCGCACGCATGCCGCGCCGCCGGCGATGCCGATCGCGATTCAGCTCGCGCACGCGGGGCGCAAGGCGTCGAGCCATGTGCCGTGGCAAGGCGGCGCGCAGGTCCCGCTCGGCGAGCCCGGCGCGTGGCGTGCAGTGGCGCCGTCGGCGCTGGCTCACATCGACGGCGAGGACGCGCCTCACGCACTCGACCGTGCGGATCTGGCGCAGGTGCGCGACGCGTTTGCGCAGGCCGCTCGGCGGGCGGCACGCGTGGGGCTGCAATGCATCGAGCTGCATGCGGCGCATGGTTATTTGATGCATCAGTTCCTGTCGCCGCTGGCCAACCGGCGTGTCGATGAGTACGGCGGCAGCCTGGCCAACCGCATGCGCTTTCCGTTGGAGGTGTTCAGCGCGGTGCGCGATGCGTTCCCCGCCGAGCGGCCGGTGTGGGTCCGCGTCTCGGCCACCGATTGGGTGGAGGGCAGCGGTTGGGAGGTCCAGAGCTGCATCGAGTTCGTTCGCGCGCTGCGCTCGCTCGGCTGCGCGGCGGTGCATGTGTCGAGCGGGGGCGTCTCACCGCAGCAGAAGATTCCGCTCGGGCCGGGCTACCAGGTCGGGCTGGCGCAGCAGATCAAAGACGCTGTCGGGCTGCCGACGATCGCCGTCGGCCTGATCACCGAGCCCGAGCAGGCCGAGGCCATCGTCGCC
>JANNJX010000129.1:0-1629 GCA_031396005.1 Burkholderiales bacterium | reverse complement strand
GGCGTTGCGCGCGCCGCAGGCGCTGCTGCTGCCGACCGACTTCGAGCGCTACCGCCTGTACTCGCGGCGCTTCAAGGCCGCCGTGGCCGAGATCGCACCGCTGATCGAAGACCGCGGCATCGACGAGATCTACATCGACCTCACCGACGTGCCCGGCGCGCAGGACAGCGTCGGCCACGATCCGTTCGGCGGTGTGCGCGCCGTGGCGCAGGACATCCGCAACAACGTCAGAAGCACGACCGGCCTGTCCTGCTCGGTCGGCATCACGCCGAACAAGCTGCTGGCCAAGATCGCCAGCGAGCTCGACAAGCCCGACGGCCTGACGCTGCTGACGCACGACGACCTGCCGCGCCACATCTGGCCGCTGCCGGTGCGGCGCATCAACGGCATTGGGCCGAAGGCCGGCGCGAAGCTGGCCGCGCAAGGCATCAGAACGATCGCCGACCTCGCCGCGGCCGACAAGGCGCTGCTGGCCGAGCATTTCGGCCGCAGCTATGCGCGCTGGCTGCACGACGCCGCGCACGGCCGCGACGAGCGCCCTGTCTCGACATCGAGCGAGCCGGTATCGATGAGTCGCGAGACCACCTTCGACCGCGATCTGTCGGCCACGGCCGACCGCAGCGAGCTCGGCGCCATCCTCGACGAATTGGTACGCGCGCTGGCGCACGACCTTCATCGCAAGGGCTACCTCGGCAAGACCGTCGGCATCAAGCTGCGCTTCGACGATTTCAAGACCGTGACGCGCGATCTGACGCTCGACATGGCGACCGCAGAAGCCGACGCCATACGCCACGCCGCCGGCCTGTGCTTGAAGCGAGTGGATTTTTCACGACGCATCCGTCTCATGGGCGTGCGCATGGCTTCCCTTCGCCATGCCGGGCGATGACACTCGACGCATGAGCACGCAGGGCCGCCCCAAGGGCGAATACCGGAGTGCGAAGCACGAAGGCACCCAATGAACAGTAAAGAACATCCGCGGCGCCGCCGCGGCGTGCCGCACGGTCAGTTATCGAACGGGATGGTGGCCGTCGTGGCCGCGGCGATCGTCGTGACTTTGTTGGCGGCGCGCGCCTGGGCGTGAGCCTCGCGGCATCCGCGGCGGCGCCGCGCTGCGTACCCACATCACCGATCGCTCTGAAAGACCGCCATGACCTTTGACCGCACCCTGCTCAGCGCCGCGCTGGCCTTGTCTTGCTTCGTTGCCCACGCCGGCACGGTGCAGGTCACGGTGACCGGCGCCGACGGCAAGCCTGCCGCCAACGTCGTCGTGCAGGTGCGGTCGAGCACGCCATCGACGCCGCGGCCGGCGCCGCCGGTGGCCGTGGTGACACAGCAAGACCTGCGCTACGAGCCTTTCGTCACCGTGGTGCCGCTGGGCGGCAGCGTGCGCTTCGTCAACCGCGATGCCTACGATCACCATGTGCGCTCGCTGGCCGGCGGCCCGCTCGGCTCGGTGGCGCCGGCCAAGCAGATCGACCTGCGCATGGGCCCGGCCAAGGGCGGCAAGGACACGAGCGCCGACGTCGTGCTCGACCAGGCCGGCGCGATCGTGCTCGGCTGCCACCTGCACGGCTCGATGCGCGGCCATGTCTTCGTCGCCGAGTCGCCGTGGAGCGCGGTCAGCGACGC
>JANNJX010000107.1:0-2319 GCA_031396005.1 Burkholderiales bacterium | reverse complement strand
AACGCCGGTGGCTGCGCCGGCCTCCGACAAGATGGCCAAGCCGAGCGCCAACGCGAGCAGCGCGCAGAACGCCATGAAGAAGCGGCCGACCGGCGGCCGATCGCTGGTCGGGCCGAGGGCCGGGGCGGCAACTTGAGTGTCTGGGGGTCGCGTCATTGTTCTGCTCAGTCGGGTTGTCGGCACCGCGCTGGTGTCCGATCGATGCCGTAGTTTGCGCGATCGGCGACGCGCTGTCGCCAGAATGAAGGCCAGGCCGCGTCGCGTTGTGTGAACAACGCCCAAACCGTTGCATCACGACACGGCCGACGACGGTCATAGCGATAATCGCCGGCCCCACGCACCGCCGAGCGCCGCCGTACCCCATGCCCATCACCCCCGCCCCGCGCCTGTGGACCTGGCTGGCCATTGCCGTGCTCGTGATCGTGCTCGACCAGGTGACGAAGACGCTGATCCTCGGCAGCTTCCAGCTCGGCGACACCCGGCCCGTGACCTCGTTCTTCAACCTGGCGCGGCATCACAACACCGGTGCCGCCTTCTCGTTTCTCTCCGGCGCCTCGGGCTGGCAGCGCTGGTTCTTCATCGGCCTGGGGCTGGTCGCCACCGGCTTCATCGTCTGGATGCTCAAGAAGTACCCGACGCAGAAACTGTTCTGCTTCGCCGTGACGATGATCATGGGCGGCGCGCTCGGCAACGTCATCGACCGCGCGTTGCACGGCTACGTGGTCGATTTCCTGCAGTTCCGCTTCGCGCTGCTGGAGCCGGTGTTCCGCGGCGGCTACTTCCCGACCTTCAACCTCGCCGACAGCGCGATCACGCTGGGTGCGGTGCTGTTGATCAGCGACGAAATCCTGCGCTTGAAGCGCGGGGGGTAAGCGCGAGGGTCGGCTGTGGACTCCCTCCCCTTGCAGGGGGAGGCTGTGGACTCCCTCCCCCTTGCAGGGGGAGGGTTGGGGTGGGGGTAGAGAGGGCTGGCATGCCACCGCTCAAACTCCCATCCCGGCCTTCCCCCTTTACCGGGGGAAGGAGTGGTTCAGCGACAGACCCAGCGCGCTGCCGCCAAATCTTCCAACGCCGTGCCGACCGACTTGAACAGCGTGATGTCCTGCGGCGTCAAGCGCCCGCGCACTTCGCCGCGCAGCAACTGCGCCAACTCACCAACGACATGCTCGCGCGTGATCACGCCGCGCGCGATCGGCTGTGTCAGGTCGCCGGCTTCGGACAAAGCGCCGGCACAGGTATCGACGACGACGCGCGAGCGAAGGATCGCGAGCGAAGGATCGCCGCGTCGTCGACCTCGCGCATGTCGCGACGGAAGCCGCCGACCAGATCGAGATGCGTGCCGTCGCGCAGCCAGGCGCCCTGCAGCAGCGGCTCTCGCGAGGTCGTGGCGCAGCTGATCAGATCCGCCCGCTCCACGGCGGCGCGCAGGTCCAGCGCCACCTCGGCGTCGATCCCCTCTTCGCGCAGGGCTTCGACCACGTCTTCGGCAGCGTCGGCATGGCGACCCCAGACCTCGACCTGCGCCAGCTCGGGCTGCAGCGCCACGTGGGCTCGCGCCATCCACGGCGCCAGGCGGCCCGTGCCGACGACGAGCAAGCGCTGCGCATCCGGCCGCGCCAGGTGCTGCGCCGCCAACGCCGAAGCGGCGGCGGTGCGGCGCAGCGTCAACGCTTCGCCGTCGATCAGCGCGATCGGCACACCCGTGTGCCGATCGAGCAGCAGGTAGCTCGCCTGCACCGTGCCGGCGCCTTGCGCTGCCGCGCCCGGCATCACGGTCACCAGCTTCACGCCCAGCGCGTCGGGCGACCAGGCGGGCATGAGCAGCAACGAGCCCTCGCCCGGCAAGGCGTGCGCGTGGCGCAGCGGCGCCTGGGCATCGCCGGCGATGAACGCGTCTTCGAGCGCATCGGCCAGATCGGCCCAGGGCAAGGCCGCGTGGACTTCTTCGGCTGAATAAACTCGCAGCGCCATGAGACCGAGTTTAGTAACGATCGTCGGCGGCGGCGTGATGGGAAGCGCGGCTGCGTACTTCCTCGCCCGCGACCACGGCGTGCACGCCACCGTGCTCGAACGCGACCCGACGTACCGCACCGCGTCGAGCGCACTGTCGGCCAGCTCGATGCGCCAGCAGTTCTCGACGCCCATCAACATCGCGCTGTCGCAGGCCAGCCTCGAGCTGATGCGGCCGTGGTGCGACGAGTTGCGCTTCGTCGAAGCGGGGTACCTCTACTTGGCCACGGCTGCGGGCGCAACAGCACTCGAACGACTCAATGTCGTGCAGCGCCGCGCCGGCGCCGACATTCGTCTGCTCGACCGCGC
>JANNJX010000329.1:0-3996 GCA_031396005.1 Burkholderiales bacterium | reverse complement strand
ACAAGGACGATGTCGAAGCGATCGGCCAGGTGAAGTTCGACTTCCTCGGCTTGGCGACGCTGACGAATCTCGAACTGTCCAAAGAGATGGTGCGCGCGCGGCGCAAGGGGCGCGAGGATTTCGACTATGCGCAGCTGCCGCTCGACGACGCGGCGACGTACCGCATCTTTGCCGAAGGCAAGACCGAATCGGTGTTCCAGTTCGAATCGCGCGGCATGGTCGGCATGTTGCGCGACGCCAAGCCGTCGCGCCTGGAAGACCTGATCGCGATGAACGCCATGTTCCGCCCGGGGCCGATGGAGAACATCCCGAGCTTCTGCGCGCGTAAGCATGGCCGCGAGCCGATCGAGTACCCGCATCCGTTGCTCGAAAGTCTGCTGTCCGAGACCTACGGCATCTTCGTCTATCAAGAGCAGGTGATGCAGGCCGCGCAGGTGCTCGGCGGCTACTCGCTCGGCGGTGCCGACCTGCTGCGCCGCGCGATGGGCAAGAAGAAGGCCGAGGAGATGGCGCAGCAGCGCCAGATCTTCCGCGCCGGTGCCGCCAAGCAAGGCATCGGTCAGGAGAAGGCCGACGAGGTCTTCGACCTGATGGAGAAGTTCGCGGGCTACGGCTTCAACAAGAGCCACGCCGCCGCTTATGCCTTGCTTGCGTACCACACCGGTTGGCTGAAGGCTCACTGCACGGCCGAGTTCTACGCCGCCAACATGACGGTCGAGCTCGACAACACCGACAAGTTGAAGGTGCTGCTCGCCGACGCCAAGCAGTTCGGCGTGTCGTTCGAGCCACCGGACATCAACCGCGGCGCGTACCGCTTCGAGCCGGTCAGCGACAGCGTCGTGCGCTACGGCTTGTGCGGCATCAAGGGCACGGGGCAGGGCGCGATCGAGGCCATCATCGCCGTGCGCGATGGCAAGGGCGACCATGAGGGCGAAGGCAGCGGCCCCTTCCGCAGCCTGTTCGACTTTGCCGCGCGCATCGACCGCCAGCGCGTCAACAAGCGCGTCGTCGAAGCGCTGATCAAGGCGGGTGCATTCGATGCGCTGCACCCGGACCGTGCGAGTGCTCTGGCCAGCGTGGGTCTGGCGTTCGACTGGGCCGACACGCAGGACATCAACGAACACCAGAGCGGCCTGTTCGACTTCGACGACTCGCACGCGGCGAGCACGCAGGAGCCGGCCCTGGTGAAGGCCGAGCCCTGGAGCATCAAGGAGCGACTCACGGCGGAAAAATCGGCGCTCGGCTTCTACCTGTCCGGCCACCTGTTCGAAGAGTACGCGCCCGAAGTGCGGCAGTTCTGCAAGCGCCAGATCGCCGATCTGGTGGACAGCGGCCGCGAGCCGCAGGTGCTGGCCGGCATCGTCAGCGACCTGCGCGTGGTCAACGGCGCGCGCGGCCGCACGGCGATCTTTCGGCTCGACGACGGCAGCGAGTACATCGAAGCGACGGCGTCGGAAGAACTCTACGACGCCAACCGCGAGCGCCTGCGCGACGATGAGCTGGTGGTGATTCAAGGCAAGGTGCAGAACGATCGCTTTTCCGGCGGCCTGCGATTGCAATGCAACGCGGTTTGGGATTTGCCGTCGGCACGCGCGCGCTTCGGCCGCTACCTCTGCGTCGCCCTGAATGGCATCAGCGGCAAGCCGCCGCCGGTGGCCGATGTGATCAAGACCTGGCCGCCCAAGCGCCTGGAAACCGAACAGGGCGAACTGCGGCAAGGCCTGCCGATCCGCTTGCAGCTTCAGCGCGAGCGTGCGGAGGGCGCGCTCGACCTCGGCGATCAGGCGCGCTTCTGGCCGAGCGACGAAGCGCTCGCGCGCTGGCGAACGCTGGCGCACGAGGGGCGTGCGGCCGTGGTGTACGAATGAGCGCAGCGCCGGTCGTCAACGTCATCTGCATGAAGTGGGGCCGGCTCTACGGCCCCGAGTATGTGAACCACCTGCAGGCCGGCGTGGCGCGTCGTCTGGCACGGCCACACCGCTTCGTCTGCTTCACCGACGATGCAAGCGGCCTCTCGGCCGACGTGCAAGCGCTGCCGCTGCCCGAACTCGGCCTGCCGGCGGGTCAGCGCGACCGGCGCTGGCAGAAGCTCGCGGTCTTCCGCGAACGCTTGAGCGACCTCACCGGCCCGACGCTGTTCCTCGACCTTGACCTCGTCATCGTCGATGCGCTCGATCCGTTCTTCGATCTGCCCGGCCGCTTCTTCATCATCCGCGACGACGATCTGTTCCGTCGCAAACCGCTGCGCAAGCTCAACGCCGAGCGCGACCGCTTCCTGCACAGCGTCGGCAACTCGTCGGTGTTCCGCTTCGAGGTCGGTGCTCAGCGCTACATCCTCGACGCGTATGTCGCCGACCCGGTGGCAGCCGCACAGCGTTATGAAATCTCGCAGCAGTTCCAGAGTGCACAACTCGCTGCGCGCGGCGACTTGCACTACTGGCCGGGCGACTGGTGCGTGAGTTTCAAGAATGCCTGCGTGCCGCGCCATCTGCACAGCTACGCCAGCGATCCGGCGGTGCCGGCCGGCGCGCGCATCGTCGTCTTCGCCGGCGAGCCGAAGATGTCGGAGGTGCTCGCCGGCGGCGGCCACAAGTGGTACCGGCGCATCGGCAATGTGGACTGGCTGCGTGCGGCGTGGAGCGGCGCGTGACGGTCAGACAGGTGGTCTGCGTCAAGTGGGGCACGATGTATGGGCCCGAGTACGTGAACCGCCTCTACGGCATGGTGGCGCGGCATCTCACGCCGCCGTTTCGCCTGGTGTGTCTGACCGACGACCGGCAGGGCATCCGACCCGAGGTCGAGTGCTTCGACCTGCCCGAGCTCGGCGTGCCGCATCCGCAGCGCACGATGGGCAAGTGGCGCAAGCAGATTCTGTGGGGCAGCACGGTGCCGGGCCTGGCCGGCGTGGCGCTGTTCATCGACCTCGACTCGGTGATCGTGGCCTCGCTCGACGACTACTTCAGCATCGGCGCGCCGAACGACGTGTACGTGGCGCGCAACTGGGCGCGGCCGCTGGACAAGCTCGGCCAGACCTCGGTGTTCCGCTTCTCCGTGGGCGCCAACGCGCACATCCTCGACGGCTTTCGCGCCGACCCGCAGGGCATCGCCGACAAGCACCAGTTCGAACAGCACTACGTGACGCACGCGGTCACCGGCGGCGTCAAGTTCTGGCCCGAGAAGTGGACCAAGCATTTCCGCCTGCATTGCCTGCCGCCGTTTCCGTTGCGCTACTTCGTGCCGGCGCGGCTGCCGGCCGGTGCGCGCATCGTCACCTTTCCGGGCGGACCGAACCCCGACGACGTCATGGTCGGCCGCTGGAACAAGCGCGTGCCGCCGTTCCCGACGCGCTGGCAGCACCTGCTGGCTACCTTCGGCGAGCCACGCGTGGACGACAAGCGGCGACGCCATCTGCAGCGTTTCGTGCTGCCGGTACGATGGATCGAGCAGCACTGGCGCGAATAGCTCCGACACCCGAGCACGCAATTTCATCATGGACAAGCCGATCGTCATCGTGGGCACCGCGCTGCTGGCCGAGCAGATGCACTTCTATTTCGCAGAGCGAAGCGGACGCCGCGTCGAAGCGTTCGCGGTGGACGCCGAGTACTTGCGCGAGCCCACGTTCTGCGGTCGGCCGGTGCTCGAGTTCGAGGAGGCGCTGCGCCGCCACGGCCCCGACACGCACGAGCTGTTCATCGCCATCGGCTTTCTGGCCACCGTGCCGCGCCAACGCAAGTTCGAGCTCGCGCGCGAGCGCGGCTACACCTTTCCCAGCTACGTTCACCCCAGCGCGTGCGTCGCCGAGAACGTGCGCGTCGGCGCCAACACGCTGATCCAGGAGCAGGCGGTGGTGGCGCCGTTCGCGCGGCTGGGCGAAGACGTGTTCCTGTGCCCGCAGGTCGGCGTCAACCACCACACGCGCATCGGCGCGCACAGCTTCCTGGCGCCGGGCGCGATGGTGGCGGGCGACGCCGACATCGGCGAGGCCTGCTTCATCGG
>JANNJX010000089.1:0-3941 GCA_031396005.1 Burkholderiales bacterium | reverse complement strand
CACGCGTTGCCTGGAATGGGACGAGCGTGCGCTGTGCCAGTTCGACCTGCAACTGGGCGGCGGCGCGCTGCTCGCCGGCGTCTGCGGCAATGCGAGCGAACTCGCCAACAGCTTCGAGATCGTCGGCACGCGCGGCACGATCTCGGTCCCCGGTCCGTTCTTCAAGGCGCATGCCTTCACCGTGTCCGCGCTGCCCGACACAGCGGCCGCAGCAGGCGTGTCGCGGCACGACAGCAGCGCGGCGTCCTGGGTCGCGCAGGCCAAGCGGTTCAAGCGGCAACTGCAGCCGGTGCCCGGCGCCTTGCGCGCAGCGCGCTCGACGCCGTTCAACTTCCCCGGCAACGGCTACCAATTCCAGTTCGCCGAGGTGGCGCGCTGCCTGGCCGCCGGCCGCACGCAAAGCGACGTCATGAGCTGGGCCGATTCGCTGGCGCTGGCGCGCGCGCTGGCCCGCACCAGCGATGCCACGCACTGGATTTCGCAACCATGACCCAGCCCATCGCCGCAGCCGGCACGCGCCGCATGGCGTACCTGTCGGCGCAGCACCCGATGTTGTCGATGATCTTCATCGTCCGCGAGATCGCGCAGTTGGAGCAACTCGGCTTCGACATCGAGGTCGCTTCGGTCAACGACGCCGACCGGCCGCGCGACAAGCTGACGAGCGTCGAAGCGGCGCAGGCCGACAAGACCTACTACATCAAGGCGCATGGCCTGTCCGGCGCGCTGGCCGCGCATGCGCACACGCTGGCCACGCGCCCGCTGCGCTACCTGCGCGGCTGGCGCTACGCCTGGTCGCTGGCCGGTTCCGATCTGCGCGCGCTGGCGATGCAGTGCCTGTACCTGACCGAGGCCTTGATGCTCGGCCGCTGGATGCAGCGCCGCCAACTGGCGCATGTGCATGTGCACCTGGGCTCGCAGCCGGCCACGGTCGGCTTGCTCGCCAAGCAGGTCTTCGACATCGGCCTGTCGATCACCGTGCACGGCGCCGACGAGTTCTACGACGCCTGGCGGCAGCACCTGGCGCAGAAGGTGGCGCATGCCGACTTCATCGTCTGCATCAGCGACTTCGCGCGCAGCCAGTTGATGTTCGTCTCCGAGTCGCAGCACTGGCACAAGCTGGTGGTGAGCCGCCTGGGCATCGACGTGACGCTGTTCGAGCCGCGGCCGCACAAGCGCACGCGCGCCGACCAGCCGTTTCACATCCTCAGCGTCGGCCGCCTGTCGCCTGCCAAGGGGCAGCAGTTGCTGATCGAAGCCGTGGCCCGGCTGCGCAGCATGGGCCGGGCGGTGAGCCTGGACATCGTCGGTGCTGGCGTCAACCAAGCGGTGCTCGAGGGCCTGGTGCAGCAGCACGGCCTGGTCGGCGTGGTGACGCTGTCGGGGCCGATCAACCAGGACCGCATCCGCGAGCATTACCAGCGCGCCGATTGTTTTGCCATGGCCAGCTTTGCCGAAGGCGTACCGGTAGTGCTGATGGAAGCGATGTCGATGCAGATTCCCTGCGTCACGTCGCACATCACCGGCATCCCTGAGCTGATCACGCACGACGAGACGGGGCTGTTGAGCCCGCCGTCGAACGTCGCCGGACTGGTCGAGCAGTTCGACCGCCTGATCGCCGACCCCGCGCTGGCGCGCCGCCTCGGCGAAGCGGCGCGGGTGCAGGTGCAACAGCACTACCACTTGCAGGCCAACGCGGCAAAGCTCGCCGCGATCTTCGCCGAGCGCGTGACCGACTCGCCTCGCCTCAACCGAGCAAGTTGAGCCGCCAGCGAGCGTCGTCGTCGAAGCGGCCGACGTTGATGCGCGGCAGCTCGAAGCGTGAGTCGTCGCGCCGCCACAGGCCCTTGTTCGTCGTCACCGCACTGGTCAAGCCGAGCGACGGCAGCGCTGCCGCGAGCGCCGCGTCGTAGTTGCCGTTCGGGTAGGCGAAATGCGTCACCGCACGTCCGCACCATTCGGCCAGCAGCGCCATCGATTGCGAGATGCTGTCGCGCGCCGCAGGCAGGCCGATGCGGTCGAGCAACTGGTGGCCATGCGAGTGGCTGCCGATCGTCACCCAGCGTGACTGCGCGAGCTCGCGCACCTGCGCCACCGTCAGCGGCGCCAGCGCGCGAAAGCGCGGCCGGCGATGGTTCGCGCTGGCGGCGACGATGCGCTCCGCGAGCGCGTCACGTGCGGCCGGCGTCTGCGCCTTCATCGCTTCGAGCAGCGCCGAGATGCGCAGCCAGTTGGCCTCGCCGCGCTCGGCGCCGAGTGTGATGCGGTCCAGGCCGGCGTCGCCGGCATCGAACGTCACCGGCTCGGCGGTCTGCACGGCATTGACGACGACGTCGAACCAGTACGGCACGCCGCTGTCCACATGGCCGGTGGCGACGTACAGCGTCACCGGCAGCGCCTCGCGCAGGGCGATCGGCAGCAGGTGCTCGTGCCAGCCGCTGTGGCCGTCGTCGAAAGTCAGCACGGCCTGCGGCTTGGTCGGCGCAACGTCGGCCAGGGCGTGATCGAGGCTGACGATGTCGTAATCGCGGCGCAGCCGTTCGATCTGCCTCAAGAAGTCGCCGCGTTTGAGGACGGTCCAGGCGTCGAAGTCTTCTTCGTCGGCGCCGAGCGTGTGGTACGTCAGCAGCGTCACCGGGTTGCCGCGCAGGGCGCGTGCGCGCAAGACGGCGTACGGCACATCGGCGGCGAGTGCGCGCTTGGCGAGTGTCTTCAACAGCTTCAAGAGTTACGGTCCTGTTCCTTCCCCCTGCAAGGAGGAGGGAGCAATGCGGGTTTCATTTCAGCACCACCGCCCACGACGCGACCACATCATCGCCGCCGTCTGGTGAATGCACGAGCAACGTCCACGAGCGCCGCGCGTCACTCACCTGCACATGCGCCGTTGCAGTCAACGCGCCGCACTCGAAACTCGACGGCGCCAGCGACAGCCCCAATCCGCTGGCCTTCATGCAGGCTTCCTTGCGCGTCCAGCAGCGCAGGAAGGCGCGGTCGTGCGCCGCACCACGCTCGCGCGCCACGGCGTCGCGCTCGCGCGGCGTGAAGTGCAGTTGCGCCAGCTCGTTCGCATCGGCCATGGCCCGCAGCGGCTCGACATCGACGCCGATTTCGTGCGTGGCGGACAGGCCGATCAGCGCTACCCCTTCGCGCCGGCTCAAGTTGAAGTGCGGCGGCGGCGACGCCAGCGCCGGTTTGCCGTGCACCCCGATGACGATCTCTTCACGCCTGCCGAGCAGATGGCGCAGCGCGGCGTGCGAGGCCAGGTAGCGCCGGCCGTCGCGCGGGCGCACGAAACGCGCTGCGCGCTGCCGCTCGGCTTCGGTGGGCACGCCGTCTAACGGCGCCGCATCCAAATCGATGAGCCACAAGCGCAGATCGACGCTCTGCGCCGACAGGTCGCCACCCGCATCAACGACCCGCATGCTCACTTGTATTCGATCAGCGCCGAGCGCCTGGCCATCAGGCGCTGGCGCCAGTAGCGCAGGTGGCCGGCGGCTTCCGGAAAATAGCCGAGTGTCGTGAACACCGACTTCAACGCGCGCTCGCGCGGCGCGCCGGTCTTGCGCAGGTACAAGCGCAGCATCTGCAACAGGTACAGGCCGGCCAGCAGCAAAAACCACGGCGACACGGCCAGCGACAGCAGAGCAATCAGCGCCGGCAGCGCCATGCCCCAGAGGCGAGAGCGCCGCGACTCGCGCACCCAATGGCGCTCCGGCGGCGCGCCGAACAGACGCGAGCATTCGGCAAAGGCGTAGCCGGTGCGCTTGGTGCGCATCCACCATTGGCCCCAGCGCAGGATGGCGGCGTCGTGCAGCGTCATCGGCGCGTCCAGGCAGCGGATCGTCCAGCCGCCAGCGCGAATGCGGATGCACAGCTCGGGCTCCTCGCCGGCGATCAGGTCTTCGCGGTAGCCACCGGCGCGGCGCAGCGCTTCGGTGCGCATC
>JANNJX010000082.1:0-2531 GCA_031396005.1 Burkholderiales bacterium | reverse complement strand
GAAAGCGTAAAGACCGAAACGCACGCGGTGCGTGTTCGGCGTTTCGGCGTCGGCGCGGGCCGTGTCCTGCTCGATCAAGCGCTCGAGCAGCGGCACCAACTCGTCGGTCAAACGCTGCCAATGCGCGTGCAGCAGCGGCCGGACCTGCGCCACCGAGGCGGCGCTCAAGCCTTCGGCGGCGATCGCCTGCTCGGCGTGTGCTGGCTCGCGGCAGAGCAGGTTGGCCACAGCGCCGGCCAGGTGGTCGCCGACGTTGGCCCCCATCCACTGCGCCATGCGCTCGGCGTCGCCGCGCGGCACGAAGTCGTCCTTCGTCAGCGCCACCGTGTCGCGCGCCGTGTCGTGCGTGGCCAGCTTCAGGCGCAGCAGTTCTTCGAGCAAGGCGCGCGGATGCACGTCACGTGTGACTTCGTGGGCCAGCGCTTCGAAGCTCGGCGCCGGCCCGCTGCGCGCCAGCACGCGCGGTGCGCCGGCACGCGTGCGGTACGCCGGCGTGGCCCGCCAATGCGCGAACACCGCCGCTGCCGGCGAGCGCGGCGTCGGTGCCGGCGGGCCTTTGCGCGCCGTCGCCTGTTGCTGCTCGAGCAGGCGGTTGACTTCACGCCGGTTCAACCCCGTGGCCGCGCTGATGCGGCTGGCGCGCCGGTGTTCGGGCAGCCCCGGGTGCGCGGCGTGCGCGCTGCTGACGAAGGCCGCGCGCAGCATCTCATCGACCACCGCAAACGGCACGCCGCGCGCCACCGCGAGCTGCGCCAACGGCGCGAGCAGACGCGCCAACGCGGCCTGCAAGGCCGCGTTGGGGGTTGACGCGTCGGCTGACGGATCGGCCATGCGGTGATGCTAGCCCTGGATCACTCGAACTCGATCACCGCCGCGAACATCACGCTGCGGTCCTCGGCCCACAGGCCCTTGACCTCGACCGCTTTGCCGTCGGCGAGCTCGGCCGGGCCGCCATCCTTCCACTCGGCCACGCGCGAGTAGTTGACCTTGACCTCGCGCAGCATGAAGGTTTGCGCCGTGGTGTCGAGCGCACTGATGTTGCCGTGCAGCTCGAAGCGCTTGATCTCGTCGCCCAGGCGGTCGATGACCTTGATCCGCGACGCGATCAGCGTGCCGTTCTCGACCCGGCCGCGCACCTCCACCAGCGCGCCCTCGCGCACCGTGCCTTCGACGCGCGAGGCGCCGCTGGCATCGACGGCGATGCCGTTGACCTGGAACTGCGTCGTCGAGGTGAACGCGTTGACGAAGCCGCGAATGCGTGCATCGGGCACGCCGTCAATGTTGCGCACGCCGCGCCGCACCCGCGTGGCCACCCACTGCCCGCCCACCTGCGCAGTCTGCAGTCGCACGCGCACACGCTGGCCATCGGCCAGGGCCGGTGCATCGCGCATGTCGGCGCCGGCATAGTTGATGACGGCGTCGCCGATGCGAAACGTTTGCGCGCTGCTGTCGAGCCCGCTGACGAGGCCGCGCAGCCGGTACTCGTTGGCGTTGTCTTCGAGTTCGATGCGCGTCGCCAGGTAGTGGCCGCTGGCGCTATCGAACAGGGCGTGGATCTCGAGAATCTGGCCCACCGCCAGCGCTGCAAAACCACCGACCAGGGCGGCGTCGAACACCGTCTCGCCGCGCACCTCGACCGTCTGGTCGAGCATGCGAATGGTCTGCGCGGCGCTGTCGACCTGTGCCACCGGCCCTTTGAGTTCGCTGCCGAAGCGGATCAGCCCGGCAACCGCGCGTCCGCTGCTGTCGTCGATCGACGACGAGCTGACCTCGACCACCATGCCCAGCCGCAGCACGCTGCGGTCACGCGAGCTGTCGTCATCGTCGTCTTCGACGCGGGCGCTGTTGTCTTCGAAGCGCACGCCGCCGACGATGATCGAGCCGAGACCGCTGATCGGCCCACTGGTGTAGCTCTGCGCGCTGCTGCCACCGGCGGACGAGTCGTCACCGCCGCCGCCACCGCCGCAGGCACTGAGCAAGGCCGGGCCGAGCACGCCGGCCAGCAGCGCCGCGGCGGGGGCCGCCAGCGCGCGGCGGCGGCTCAGCACAAACTTGCGTTGCGGGTCTTTGTTCGTCATGTCGAATCTCCTGCGCCACCTGCCGGGCGCCTGGGCTGCGGGCCCCGGGTCGGGGTCTTTCGCGATGACTCTACTATAAATGGGCGTTTCGCCCATTTGCAAGCGATTTTCGGCACGAACGGTCAGCCAATGGCAACCAGTCGCAACACCGCCAAGGCGTCTGCTGGCGCTGCGCTGTCAGCAGCGCGGTGACGACAATCGCGCTTCATGACGCCGCGCCGCCGCTGGATCGCCCACCTCGACATGGACGCGTTTTATGCCGCCGTCGAGCTGCTGCGTTACCCCGAGTTGCAGGGCGAGGCGGTCGTCATTGGCGGCGGCCGGCGCGCGCAGCCCGAGCTGCTGGCCGACGGTACGCGGCGCTTCGCCACGCTGGCCACCTACAAGGGTCGCGGCGTCGTCACGACCGCCACCTACCCGGCGCGCGACCTCGGCGTGCACAGCGGCATGGGC
>JANNJX010000079.1:0-2718 GCA_031396005.1 Burkholderiales bacterium | reverse complement strand
ATCTGGCTCGGCGCACAACTGACGCGGCGCATGCCGGAGCGCATCGTGCGCGGCCTGCTCTGCGCTTCGCTGGTCACGGCCGGCGTCAAAGTGATTTAGTGATGCTGCCCCCAAGCTCTCTCCGTTCGCGGCCCCCCGAGGCGCAGGCCTCCTTTGGGGCGGCCCGGCACGAGGTCTGACCATGTACCAATACACCGACTTCGACCGCCGCTTCGTGCACGCCCGCGCAGCGCAATTCCGCGACCAGTTGGAGCGCCACCTGCGCGGCCAGTTGCCCGACGACGACTTCAAAGCGCTGCGGCTGCAAAACGGCTGGTACGTGCAGCGCCATGCGCCGATGCTGCGCGTGGCCGTCCCATACGGCGCGGTGTCTGCCGCACAGATGCGCACGCTGGCCAAGATCGCCAAAGACTTCGACCGCGGCTACGCCCATTTCACGACGCGCCAAAACCTGCAATACAACTGGATCCCGCTGGCGCGCGCCGCCGACGTGATGGACGCGCTGGCGGCCGTGGACATGCACGGCATCCAGACCAGCGGCAACTGCATTCGAAACATCACCAGCGATGCCTACGCCGGCGTGGCGCCCGACGAGATCGTCGATCCGCGGCCGTACTGCGAAATCCTGCGCCAGTGGAGCACGCTGCACCCGGAGTTCGCCTTCCTGCCGCGCAAGTTCAAGATTGCGGTCAGCGGTGCGAAGGAGGACCGCGCGGCGATCGGCTGGCACGACATCGGGCTGCAACTGCTGAAGAACGACACCGGCGAGGTCGGCTTTGCGGTCTATGTCGGCGGCGGCATGGGCCGCACGCCGGTCATCGGCACGCTGGCCAACGGCTTCGTGCCGTGGCAGCAGATCCTGGTCTTCATCGAAGCTGTCGTGCGCGTCTACAACCGCTACGGCCGGCGCGACAACGCGTACAAGGCGCGCATCAAGATCCTGGTGAAAGCCGAAGGACATAAGTTCTTCGATGCGGTGAACACCGAGTTCAAGAATATCCTCGAGCGCGATCGCGATGGCGCGGCGCATGTCGTCACGCAGGCCGAGTTGGATCGCGTCTCGGCATCGTTCACCACGCCGAGCGGTGTGCGCGCGCAAGCCGAGCCGCAAAAGATCGGCGACGAGTCGGTGGCCTTCACGCGCTGGCAAAGCCGCAACGTGCGCGCGCACCGCCTGCCCGGCTACCGCGCTGTCGTGCTGTCGTTGAAGCGCGCGGGGCAAGCGCCGGGCGACGCCACCGACGAGCAGCTGAATGCCGCCGCCGACCTGGCGGACCGCTTCAGCCACGGCGAGTTGCGCGTCACGCACCAGCAGAACCTGGTGCTGCCGTGGGTCAAGGCCAGCGAGCTGTTCGCTCTCTGGCAAGCCGCCAAGGCGTCGAGCTTCGCGACGCCGAACATCGGCCTGGTGAGCGACATGATCGCCTGCCCCGGCGGCGACTTCTGCGCGCTGGCCAACGCGCGCTCGATACCGCTGGCGGCGCAGATCACCGAGCGCTTCGCCGACATCGACGAGCTGAACGACATCGGCGACATCGACCTGCACATCAGCGGCTGCATCAACTCCTGCGGCCACCACCACAGCGGCCACATCGGCATCCTCGGCGTCGACAAGGACGGCGCCGAGTGGTACCAGCTGACGCTCGGTGGCGCGGATGGCAGCACGAACAGCGGCGCCTCGGTGCCCGGCAAGGTGATCGGCCCGTCGTTCGCCGCCGACGAGATCGCCGATGCGGTCGAAGCCGTGATCGACACCTACCGCGAACAGCGCGCGCCGCAGGAGCGTTTCATCGACACCGTGCGCCGCCTGGGCGTCGAGCCGTTCAAGGCGCCGACGCAAGCCGTGCGCCGCACCACAGCGGCCACGCATTGAGGCCCTCATGAAGTTCATTTCTCTTCAACGCGACCCTTGGCGCGCCTTGGCCGGCGACGACGGCCCGCCCGTCAGCATCACGCCGACGCCGCACCTCCTGCTCGACCTCGCGCAGTGGCACGCCGTGCGCGCCTCGTGGCCGGCCGGCATGCCGGTGGGCCTGCGCCTGGGCAACGACCAGGACGTCGAAGACATCGCCGCCGACCTGCCGCGGCTGACGATGGTGGCGCTGCACTTCCCGAAGTGGGTCGATGGCCGCGCCTATTCGCAGGCGCGCCTGCTGCGCTCGCGCTGGCGCTTCGCCGGCGAACTGCGTGCGCTCGGCGACGTGCTGGCCGACATGCTGCCGCTGCTCGAACGCACCGGCTTCAACGCCGTCGTGCTGCGTCACGACCAGTCGATCGACGTCGCCGAACGCGCGCTCGGTTTCTTCCCCGGTCATTACCAGGGCGACGTGAGCGACAACCGGCCGCTGTTTGCCATGCCGCCGGGCACGGCCGATGAACTTGCGCGCAAAGCAGCGCGTGAGTTCGTCAACGATGGAGCCTCGATATGAACGCGATCGACCTGCACGCCCGCGCGACACCCGGCTTCGACGAACGCTCGGCCACGACGCTGGCCGTGCTGCGCAACGCGGCGCGCGTGCACGCCGGCCGCATCGTGCAGGCGACGAGCCTCGGCGCGGAGGACATGGTGCTCACAGACCTGATCGCGCGCCACGCCCTGCCGATCACGCTGGCCACGCTCGACACCGGCAAGCTGCACGACGAAACGCTGGCGCTGATCCCGCGCCTCGAGCAGCAGTACGGCGTGAAAGTGCAGGTCTTTCGTCCAGCCGAGACGGC
>JANNJX010000324.1:0-2873 GCA_031396005.1 Burkholderiales bacterium | reverse complement strand
GGGCGCCACCGACGATGCGCCCATCACGAACCAGCACGCGCGGCCTGCCGCGCACCAGATGGCGCAGCGCGTCGGACTGCACGCAACCCCAGGACAGCAGCTTGTGGCAGGCGAAAACGGTGACGACGAAGATGATGGCGTTGACCGGCCCGGGTGACAGAGCGGCGGTTTGCAAGACGACGCCCATCGCAATCAGCACGATCAGGTCGAAGTTGGTCGTCTGTCCGGCCAGACGCTTGCCGGCAAAGCGCGTCAGCACGATCAACGCTGCGTAATACAGCGCGGCCGTGCCCACCTGCCAAACAATGTCTCGAGCGTTCATGCGTAGTCTTTACCGTCGTCAGTATGTGTTGGCGTCTCCTGGGCGAACGGCGTGCCCACGCCACTCGGGCACGCTCGAAAGACTCTCGCCCTCTCAGCCCAGTCGAACCACCAAGCGGTTCACGCCGGCCTGCAAGGCCGCACGCACAGCCGGCATCGGCACTTCGGCCGCGCCGGTGCGGTAGGGGTTGGCGCCGCGCGTGAACGTCAGTGGGCGACTGTTCAGCTCCACCTGTACCGGCCCGTGCCCGCGCGGGCCGACGTGCAGCAGCAACTCCACCTCGTGCTGCGCGATCGTCAACGTGGCACGCAAACCGTCGAGCCGCTGCGGCACGACCGGATCGACGATCAGCGTCGAATGCTCCTGGCGGATGCCCAGGAACTGGCCGACGACGAGGCCGATCATGATGCCCGGACCGCTGGAGTAGATGCGCCAGCCGCCGTCGAGCGCGACCTCGCCGCGCGCGATGTCGCCGTAGCGCGCTTGTGCTTCGTAGCGGTCGGGGAACGCGGCATCGGAGCTGGAGTAGTAGCAGTTGGCTTGGCGCCGGTCGGCCGTCGGCACGCGCTCGGAGAGCACGATCGGGTGCGCCTTGCACAGCGCGTCGAAGAAGCGCTCGGCCTCGCCGAGGTGGGCCAGCATCTCGGCATAGCGCAGGTGCGCATGCATGTACATGACGCCGATCTCGCGGCCGAAGAAGGCGCTGCTCTCTGCGCGCTGGAACAACTGCTGCGGGCCGCCGCGGTAGGGCAGCGGGCGGTCGAACAGTCGCGCGCCGTCGGGACCAAGCAGATGCGCGTCGATCAGGCGCAGTTGGTCGCGCGCCTGCGTCGGGTCGAGCATGTCGTTGATCACGGCGTGCATCATCGGCAGCAGGCTGTAGTGCACGCCGGTCACCGTGTCCCGCGGATGCAGCAGCAGGCGGCGCTCGCTGCCAGGCTCGAACTGCGCGTAGCCCGCGACCACGCCGTCGGCGACGAGCAGGCGTTGGAAGTCTGCAAGCACCTCGCGTGCTTCGCTCTCGAGTGCTTGCGCGTCGGCGTCGCGGCCGATGCGGCGCAGCGCTCGCGCCAGCGTGCCGAGCACCTGGTGATGCAAGGTCACCGTCCAGGCGCTGCACAGACGCTCGCGCGACGCTGCGTCCACCGGCTGCAGCGAATCGTTCCAGTCGCCGTGGCCGTAGGCGGCCAGGTGCGTGCCGGCGATGCGGCGCGCGGCGATCACCGCGAGCGCACGTTGCACGTGCTGCCAGACGCTGGCGTCGTCGTCGTCGTGGAACGGCAGCGCCACGTCGAGCAGCGCACCGTCCTCGGTGGCGAGCAGATAACGCGCCAAGCCGAGCAGCGGCCAGAACACGATGTCGCCGTGCGAATCGCCGGCGCGGATGTCGCGCTCGCGCTCGAAGAACATGAACCACTGCGGCCAATCGCCGTCGGCGTTCTGCGCCGCGAAGACGCGCAGCAGCAGGTCGCGCACCGGCTCGGGCCGGCCGAGGGCGAGCAGCATTTCGAGCGGGCCCTGGCAGACGTCGCGCGTGCCCCAGCCGCCGCCGGTGAATTGCTCCAGGCCGCGCGGCGAGAGGTAGTGCACGAGCGCGTCGTGCAGGTACCAGGGCACGATCTCGGCCAGCTGCGCGGCCTCGGCGTCGTGCGTGTGCCAACGCGGCGAAGTCAGCCCCTGGGCCGCTGGCGCTCGCCGCGCCACGAGTTCACCGCGGATGGCGAGGCCGAATTCGGTCGTCGCCTCGCGGCCGATGCAGACGAAGGGCTGGCCGCGCGAGGTGCCGTCTTCGAACAGCAGCTCGTCGCCGCCGACGCGATCGAAGCGGCTGCCCGCTGCCGGTTCGATGCGAAAGCCGCCGTCGGGGAAGCGCTTTCCGAGACCGCTGTCCGGCGGCACGGCGACGAAGATGCCTTGCGCATCGACGCGCACGTCCGCCGAGCCGCCGTCCTCGCCGTCGTCACCGGCGAGCGCGACATGCAGGCTCGCGAGCATCGCCAGCGGCGGGCCGGCGAGCACGCGCACGCGCAAGCCCAATGCGTGCCCAATGCCGCCAGCAGCGGCCGCGACCTCGATGCCGCCGCGCGCGTCGGCGACGACCTCGATCAGCCCGCCGTCATGCTCGTAGAACCAGCGGCAGGCCTGCGGCTGCATCTCGAACGCCGAGGGTACGCCGAGCAGCAACCAGCGGCCTTCGATCGAGACGAACAGGCGCAAGCCCTGCGAGCGGAACTGGCCGAGCCAGCCGCGCACGGTGGACAGCAAGCGGTTGATGCCGACGTGGCCCTGCGTCACCATCGAGTGGAAGACGCCGGCCATCCACGGCGTCGACGTGAGCGACGCCTCGTCGGGTTCGAGCGCACAGCCGCTGCGCAGGATGTGGCCGTGCGGGCGCTTGACGATGAGCTCTTTCGCGCGCAGCACGACGTGGGCGCTGTCGTCGCCCGAGCCGTGGAAGAACGACAGTAGCGTGCCGGCGCCGTCGCGCTCCTCATGGCGGCGCGCGGGGCCGAACAGGGCGTCGAGTTGGGCCGCGCCGAGGTCGCGCACG
>JANNJX010000067.1:0-14283 GCA_031396005.1 Burkholderiales bacterium | reverse complement strand
CCGCCGAGGCGATCAAGGCAGCGTGCATCGGGCAAGCGGCGTTGGTTGTCGATGAAGCCAAGCCGAGCACGCAGGCCAGCGGCTTGTTGTACGACCTGACGACATTGCAACGCGAAGCCAACGGGCGCTTCGGTTTTTCGGCGAAGACGACGCTGCAGCTCGCGCAGGCGCTGTACGAAAAGCACAAGGTGCTGACCTACCCGCGCACCGACAGCCGCGCGCTGCCCGAGGACTACTTGCAGGTCGCCAAGGACACGATGAAGATGCTGGCCACCGAGGACCTGCCGGGGCCGTTGCGTGCGTTGTCGGCGCATGCGAAGAAGGCGGTGAAGGAGGGTTATGTCAAGCCCGCCAAGCGTGTCTTCGACAACAGCAAGGTCTCGGACCACTTCGCCATCATCCCGACGCTGCAGGCGCCGAAGGCCTTGACGGAAATCGAAGCCAAGCTCTACGACATGGTGGTCAAGCGTTTCATCGCCGTTTTTTACCCGAGCGCGGAGTTCATGGTGACGACGCGTGTGTCCACCGTCAAAGCTGCGGGCACCGACTACAACTTCCAGACCAACGGCAAGGTGCTGGTGAACGCTGGCTGGCTGGCGGTGTACGGCAAGGAGGCGCAGGAGGACGACGCGAACCTCGTCGCTGTGGCGCCCGGCGAAAAGGTCAAGGCGGCCGACGTCGATGTGCTGGCGCTGAAGACCAAACCACCCGCGCGCTACAGCGAAGCCACGCTGCTCTCCGCGATGGAAGGCGCCGGCAAACTGATCGACGACGACGAGTTGCGCGAAGCGATGCGCGAGAAGGGGTTGGGCACGCCGGCCACGCGCGCGCAGACGATCGAAGGCTTGATCAACGAGAAGTACATGTTGCGCGAAGGCCGCGAGCTGATCCCGACGGCCAAGGCCTTTCAGCTGATGACGCTCTTGCGCGGCCTGGACATCGAAGACCTGACCAAGCCCGAGCTCACCGGCAATTGGGAGTACCAGTTGGCCGAGATGGAACACGGCCGGCTGAAGCGTGACGCCTTCATGGCCGAGATCGCGAAGATGGCCGAGCGCATCGTCAAGAAAGCCAAGGAGTACGACCGCGACACGATCCCCGGCGATTACGCGACGCTCGCCGTGCCGTGTCCGAACTGCGGCGGCACGGTCAAGGAGAACTACCGGCGCTACGCCTGCGACGGCAAGGGAAGCGCGCCCGATGGGCGCGCGTGCGACTTCTCGATCACCAAGATCCCGGCAGGCCGCGCATTCGAGATCGCCGAGGTCGAGGCCTTCATCCGCGACAAGAAGGTCGGCCCGCTCGAAGGCTTCCGCTCGAAAGCCGGCTGGCCGTTCACCGCCGAGTTGAAACTCGCCTACGACGACGAGATCAAGAACTGGAAGCTGGAGTTCGATTTTGGCGACGCCGACAAGGACAAGGCCGACGGCACGCCGGTGGATTTTTCGGCGCAGCAATCGCTCGGCGCCTGCCCCAAGTGCAAGGGCCATGTCTACGAGCACGGCACGAGTTATGTCTGCGAGCACGCGGTTGGCGCGCACATCACCTGCGACTTCAAGAGCGGCAAGATCATCCTGCAGCAGCCGGTGGCGCGCGAGGAGATGACCAAGTTGCTCGCCAGCGGCAAGACCTCGCTGCTGGAGAATTTCGTTTCCAACAAGACGCGGCGCAAGTTCAAGGCGTATCTGGCCTACGACAAGAAGGAAGGCAAGGTGAGTTTCGAGTTCGAGCCGCGGGCGTCGAAGTTTCCGCCGAAGCCGGCGGCCAAGGCTGCGGTCAAGACCGCGGAAGCGGTCGAAGAGAAAGTGGCGCCGGCGAAGAAGGTCGTTGCGAAGAAGGCCGTCAAGAAGAAGTAGGCGTGACGGCCGCGATCGCGATCAAGCTGCTCGCGGTGCTGGTGACGGCCGCGATCGGCTACCTCGCCGGCCGCATGCGCTGGCTCGTCATCGGCGCGCCGGGCAGCGACGCGGCGCGCGTGCTGTCCAACGTCGCCTTCTACGTCTTCATCCCTGCGCTGCTGTTCCGCACCACGGCGCGGCTGGACTTTGCGACGACGCCCTGGCGCACGATCGCGGCCTACTTCGTGCCGGTGGTCGTCGTCATGCTGGCCGTCTATGTTTGGCAACGCGTGCGCGGCCCGGCAGCCACCGCGGCGCCCGGTGTGCGCGCGATCTCCATCGCCTTCGGCAACACGGTGCAGCTCGGCATCCCGTTCACGACAGCGCTGTACGGCGAGGCGGGCCTGGCGATTCACATCCCGCTGGTCAGCTTGCACGCGCTGATCATCCTGACGCTGCTGACCGTGCTGGTCGAGCTCGACCTGGTTCGCGACGCCAGTCGCGCCGGCGCGCGACCGTCGTTGCCTCAGACGCTGGCGACGACGGCGCGCAACACGCTGATCCACCCGGTCGTGCTACCGGTGCTGGCCGGGCTGCTCTGGAACCTCGCCGGGCTGCCGCTGCCGTCCGTGCTCGACGAATTGCTGGCCACGCTCGGCACGGCGGTGGTGCCGCTGTGCCTGGTGCTGATCGGCATTTCGCTGTCGCAGTACGGCGTCAAGGGCCACCTGCGCGGCGCGCTCGCGGCCACCGTGGGCAAGCTGTTCGTCCTGCCGGCCGCCGTGCTGGTGGTCGCGCATTGGGGCTTCGGCCTGTCGGGCGTGCCGCTGGCGGTGCTGGTCATGGCCGCAGCGTTGCCGGTGGGCAGCAACGCGCTGCTGTTCGCGCAGCGCTACGCGACGCTCGAAGCCGAGGCGACGGCGGCGATCGTTGCTTCGACCGTGGCTTTTGTCGCGACCGCAGCTTTGTGGCTGGCGGTGCTGGCGCTCTTCCCCTGATGGAAAATAGGCCGATGAACCCAAGCGACATCGCTGCCTACATGGCTCACGTCGGCGTGGCCGCGCGCGCAGCGTCGCGCGCGATGGCCGCGGCGCCGACGGCGGCCAAGAACGCGGCGTTGCTGGCGCTGGCCCGGCGGCTGCGGGCCAACGCCGATGCTTTGCACGCTGCCAACGCGAAAGACGTGGCGGCAGCGCAAGTGGCCGGGCTCGCCGCGCCGATGGTCGATCGCTTGAAGCTGTCACCGCAGGCGCTCGAGACGGTGGCGCTCGGCTGCGAGCAACTCGCCGCGATGCCCGACCCGGTCGGCGAAATCACCGAGATGAAGAGCCAGCCGAGCGGCATCGCCGTCGGCCGCATGCGCGTGCCGCTCGGCGTCTTCGGCATGATCTACGAGAGCCGGCCGAACGTGACGATCGAAGCGGCGTCGCTGGCAATCAAGAGCGGCAACGCGGTGATCCTGCGCGGCGGCTCGGAGGCGCTGCAATCGAACCTGGCGCTGGCGCGCGAAGTGCAGGCGGCGCTGGTCGAGGCCGGCCTGCCGGCCGACGGGGTGCAACTCGTCGAGACGACGGACCGCGAGGCCGTCGGCAAGCTGATCGCGATGCCCGAGTACGTCGACGTGATCATCCCGCGCGGCGGCAAGGGCCTCATCGAGCGCATCAGCCGCGAAGCGAAAGTGCCGGTGATCAAGCATTTGGACGGCAACTGCCACGTCTATGTCGATGCCGAGGTCGATCTCGAGATGGCGCTGGCCGTCACCGACAACGCGAAGACACAAAAGTACTCGCCGTGCAACGCCGCCGAGTCGTTGCTGGTGCATCGCGACGTCGCAGCGCGCTTCCTGCCGCAGATCGGCGCGATCTTCGCCGCCAAGGGCGTGGAGATGCGCTGCGATGCGGCGGCGAAAGCGCTGCTGTCGAACATCGCCGATGCCAACGTGGTCGGCGCCAGCGACGCCGACTGGTCCGAAGAATACTTGGCGCCGATCATCAGCATCAAGGTCGTCGCCTCGCTCGACGAGGCGATGGAGCACATTCACCGCCACGGCTCGCACCACACCGACGCCATCCTCACGGCCAACCATGCCCACGCGATGCGCTTCGTGCGCGAAGTCGATTCGGCCAGTGTCATGGTCAACGCCAGCACGCGTTTCGCCGACGGCTTCGAGTTCGGCCTCGGCGCTGAAATCGGCATCTCGACCGACAAGTTCCATGCGCGTGGGCCAGTGGGTTTGGAAGGCCTGACGTCGTTGAAGTGGATCGTGTTGGGCAATGGCGAGGTGCGCAGCTAGGCAGTCATGAAAATCGGCGTCCTCGTCTTCCCCGCTGTCGAAGAGCTCGACTTCATCGGCCCTTGGGAAATGTTCGGCATGTGGGGCCTGCTCGGCAGCAGCGTGCGCACGCACCTCGTCGGCCAGAGCACCGAGCCGCTGCGCTGCGCCAAGGGCCTGACGGTCGTGCCCGAATACGGCTTCGAGGATTGCCCGCCGCTGGACGTGCTGCTGGTGCCCGGCGGCCAGGGCACACGCGAGCAGGTCGACAACCCGGCGCTGCTGACCTTCGTCAAGCACCAGGTCGAGCAGCACACGCAATGCGTGATGTCGGTCTGCACGGGGGCCTTCCTCCTGCACCGCGCCGGGCTGCTGCTCGGCCGCCGGGCGACCACGCATTGGGCGTCGCTGAAACGCCTGCGCCAGCTCGGCGACGTGCAGGTGGTCGAAGAACGTTACGTCGTCGACGGCCCGGTGTGGACAGCGGCCGGCGTCTCGGCCGGCACCGACATGGCGCTGGCCTACATCGAGCATGTCAGCGGCCCGGCCACCGCGAGCAAGGTGCAGATGGCCGCCGAGTACTACCCCGAGGGCAAGTTCTACGGCGGCGAGGCGGCGCATGCGAAGGCGCCGCGCTACGCGTTGCTGCCCTCCAAGCCGGGCTCATGAACGCGCGCCACGCGCTGCTGCTTTTTTCCGGTGGCCAGGATTCGACGACCTGCCTGGCCTGGGCGCTTTCACAGGCCGAGCGCTTCGACGCGGTCGACACCGTCGCCTTCGACTACGGCCAGCGCCATCGCATCGAACTCGACTGCCGCCTGGCCGTGCTGCGCGAACTGCGCCGTGCGTTCCCCGCCTGGGCGCCGCGCCTGGGGCGCGACCACCTGATCGACCTGACGGTGCTGAAGTCGCTCGGCGACTCGGCCTTGACCAGCGAACGAGCGATCGAGATGCAAGCCAGCGGACTGCCCAACACCTTCCTACCGGCGCGCAACCTGCTGTTCCTCACCGCCGCGGCGGCGCTGGCGTACCGCAACGGCGCTGCGGTGCTGGTGGGCGGCATGTGCGAGACCGACTATTCCGGCTATCCGGATTGCCGCGACGAGACGATCAAGGCGATGCAGCGCGCTCTCGCGCTCGGCCTGGACGCGCCGCTGGCGATCGAGACGCCGCTGATGTTCAAGGACAAGGCTGCCACCTGGGCGCTCGCAAGGTCGATCGGCGGCGATGCCCTGGTCAGGCTGATCGAAGAGCAGACCCACACCTGCTACCTCGGCGAGCGCGGCACGCGCCACGCCTGGGGCCACGGCTGCGGCCACTGCCCGGCCTGCATGCTGCGCGCGCGCGGGCATGCGCGCTGGCGCGAGTTGCAGCCCACCTGAGGCTCGGCTTGTGCTGCAATAGCGGCATGTCCTTGTTGTCGCCGCGAACCCTGCCGCAAGCGGTCAACCTGGTGCACGTGCGCATCGCCGAGCAGCTGCGAGGCGACCCGGACGATCGCCAGCGGCTGATGCGTCTGCGCTTGCACGACGATCCCGCCGCGTTGCGCGCGGCCGTGCTGGTGCTGATGCTCACGCCTGAGAGCGATGCCGAACTGCGCGTCTGGCGTGAGCAGGTCCGCGACGTGTCCGCGGCGTTGGCGCTGTTCGAAGACCTGTCGCAGCTCTGGCCGTCGCAGCGCCTGCCCTGGTTCGAACATTTCGCGCGGCTGCTGGCGCAGGGTCCGGTGGCGCAGCGGCAAGAGTTGATCGGCACGGCGCGCAGCCTGCTCACGGCCGACGGCGTGGTCTCGCCGATGGACCAATTGCGCTGGGTCGCGCTGCGCCATCTGCTGGCCGGCAGCGCGGTGGCGCCACCGTCTGCGGCGGCCAGCGAGTTCGAAACGCAGGGCAGCGATCAGGTCTATTCGATCTGCGTCTTCTGCGGCTTTCTGTCGACGCTGGTACCCACGCCGGAGATCACCTTCGACCCCACCGGCTACGGCTCGCTGAGCCAGAACTGGTACGACAGCGTCACCGCGCCGTGGCTCGACCACGTCGACGTGCCAGCGCGCGACGGCAGCGACATCGACGGCGCCCTGCGCGCGCTGCGCAAGCTGCAGGCCATGCCGTGGTTGTTGCGGCCGATGCTCGTGCGCAGTTGGTTCGACGTGGCGCGCGCGCTCACCGACGGCCCAATGCTGCACCCCGGCGCCGCCGACGCGCTGCGCTTGTGCTGCGTGCTGCTGGATTCCCCCGTGCCCCCCGAACTCGGGCAGCAGTACAGTGAAGTCGAACCCAAGGAGAAATAGTTCATGCATCGCCAACTGCTGCGCTTGACCGCGCTTGCCTTCACCTTGGCGGCGCCTCCGGCCTTTGCCCAGAACGCACAAGCGCTGAACCTGCGCGCGCTGGCTGCCACCTGCGCCAACTGCCACGGCACGCAGGGCGCGGCCGTGCCGAACGCCGCCGTGCCCGGGCTGGCCGGTTTGCCGGCGAGCTACACCGTCGAGCAGATGAAGGCCTTCAAGGCCGGCACGCGTCCGGCCACGGTGATGCACCAGCTCGCCAAGGGCTACAGCGATGCGCAGATCGACGCCATCGCCGCGTACTACGCGGCGCAGAAGAAGTGAAGGGGCGGGCCATGACATTGCAACGACGTGATTGGCTGCTCGGCGCAGGTGCCTTCGGTTTGACCTCGCTGGCGGGTTGCGCCAGCAGCAGCGGCGGTGGTGCGCCGGCCAAGGCGCGCGTGCTCGTCGTCGGCGGCGGCTACGGCGGCGCCACCGCGGCCAAGTATGTACGCCTGTTCTCCGATCAGAAGATCGACGTCGTGCTTGTCGAGCCGAGCGACGCCTTCGTCTCCTGCCCGATCAGCAACCTCGTCATCGGCGGCAGCAGGACGATCGCCGACGTGACCTCGCGCTACGACACGCTGGCCAGCAAGCACGGCGTGCGCGTGGTCAAGGACATGGTGGCCTCGATCGATCCGGTGAAGAAGGTCGCGGTGCTGGCCTCCGGCCCGACGATCGCCTACGACAAGCTGATCCTGTCGCCCGGCGTCGACCTGATGTGGGACAGCGTGCGCGGCCTGCGCGACGCGCAGAACGCCGGCATGATCCTGCAAGCCTGGAAGGCAGGCCCTGAAACGGTGGCGCTGCGCCGGCAGCTCGAAGCCATGGCCGACGGCGGCACCTACGCCATCACCGTGCCGCTCGCGCCGTACCGCTGCCCACCGGGGCCGTACGAGCGGGCCTGCCAGGTGGCGAGCTATTTCAAGGCCGCCAAGCCGAAGAGCAAAGTGCTGATCCTGGACGCCAACCCGGACGTGACGAGCAAGGGCGCCCTCTTCAAGAAGGTGTGGGCCGAGCAGTACCCGGGCATGGTCGAGTTCCGCGGCCAGCACAACGCCACCGCGGTCGATGCGCGCACGAATACGGTCAAGTTCGAAGTGCAAGACGACGTCAAGGCCGACGTGCTCAACGTGCTGCCACCGATGCGCGCCGGCGCCATCGCCGTGCAAACGGGATTGGCGAACTCGAACGCGCGCTGGTGCAACGTCAACTACCAGACCTTCGAGAGCACGGCGGCCAAGGACATCCACGTCCTCGGCGACGCGATCCAGATCGCCCCGGCGATGCCCAAGAGCGGCCACATGGCCAACAGCCACGCCAAGGTCGCCGCGGCAGCGATCGTCGCTGAGCTCTCCGGCTGGGAGATCAACGCCGCGCCGATGTTGACCAACACCTGCTACAGCTTCACCGACGCCAAGAACGTCATCCACGTCGCCAGCGTGCATGAGTACGTGGCGGCGGAGAAGACCTTCAAGACGGTGGCGGGGTCGGGTGGCGTCAGCGCCGCGCCGAATGAGCAGGAAGGAAACTACGCTTGGAACTGGGCGCGGACGATCTGGGCGGATGCATTGGGGTGAGCCGGCCTCTCCAGCCCGACAACACGATCACGGCGCGGGCGGTGAAGCCGGATGCCATGACCGATGAGGTGTTGGCCGAATCGCTGTGAACGCTGCGTGCGGCCTACCAACAGGACAAGACAGCGCAGGCGCTGGCCGTGCGCAGTTTGCTGGACGTTAGACCGTGCCATGCGCAAGCTGCCAGGCGTGAAGCTCCTGTAGCAGCGCCGGTCAGCCCTGCCCCATGATCGCCGCCGTTGCCACCATCTCTTCGAACAGCGCCATCGACACCTTGCCGCTGACGGCATACGGGTCGAGCTTGGCGCACTCCGAATACTTCAGCAGCAGGGCAGGGTTCAGGCGCTGCATGTTGACCTGGCCCATCGACCAGCCGGAAAAGCGCCGCTCGTCGATCTCGTCGAAGTTCAGCAGCACCACGTCGCTGTGGCGGGCGTCGCTAGCGATGCGGTTGTAGAGCCTGCTGACCGCGGTGCGTCCGCCTTCGAGAACCTGGATGAACACGCCTTCGGAGAAACACAGCGCGCCGGTGACGCCGCTCTTGGCGTTGTTCGCCTTGCTTTTCTTCAGGATCGCGATCAGCTCTTCCTGATCGACCGCGGGCACCGCGCGGCTGGCGTACATGAGACGGACGAGCATGGTGTCAGTTCCCGTTCTTCTTCGTCAAGAGGGACAAAAACTCTCGGCGCAGATTCGCGTCCTTCAGAAACGCGCCGCGCATCACCGAGTTGGTCATCATCGACTCGTCGTCCTTGACGCCGCGCCAGTGCATGCAGAAGTGGTCGGCTTCCATGACGATCGCCAGGCCGTCGGGCTTGACGCGGGTCTGCAGCTCGTCGGCGAGCATCGTCACCGCTTCTTCCTGGATCTGCGGCCGGCTCATGATCCAGTCGCAGATGCGCGCGTACTTCGACAAACCGATCAGGTTCGAATGCTCGTTTGGCATGATGCCGATCCAGACCCGGCCCAGGATCGGACACAGGTGGTGCGAGCAGGCGCTGCGCACCTTGACCGGGCCGACGATCATCAGCTCGTTCAGGCGCGAGAAGTTCGGGAACTCGGTCACCGTCGGCATCGGCCGGTAGCGGCCGGCGAAGACCTCGTCGATGAACATTTTGGCGACACGCCGGGCGGTGTCGCCGGTGTTGTGGTCGCTCGTGGTGTCGATGACGAGCGACGACAGCACCTCCTGCATCTTCGATTGCACCTCGGCCTTCAACTCGTCCAACTCGCCGTCCTTGACGAAAGCCGAGATGTTGTCGTTGGCGTGGAAGCGGCAATCCGCGCCGACCAGCCGGTAGCGGATGCGCTCCGACGCCGACAGTTTCGTCAGGTCTTCTTCGTCGCGAAAAATCGGCATGCTGGTGGTGGGCATGACTTCGTCCTTGACCAGGGTGAAAGGGGCAAGAGAAGCATTCTGCTCGCCTTCGACCGCGCCCTGCTTAGACTCCCGCGCTTGACCCCATCGCTCGCGCTCTCACAACTTCTGGCTCACACGGCCGACATGGTGCAGGGCGTGCTGGCGGGCCGCTCGCTGACCGATCTGCTGGCCACCGTGCCCGCGCCGGCGCGGGCCGGCACGCAGGCCCTGTCGTTCGAGACGCTGCGCCGTCTCGGTGGGGCGCTGGCGGTGCAGGCGCTGGTCGCACCGAAGGCGCCGCCGCGCGAGGTCTCGGCCCTGTTGTTGACCGCGGTCGCGCTGCTGTGGCCGCGACAGACGCCGCTGTACGCCGACCACACGTTGGTCGATCAGGCGGTGCATGCGGCGCGGCAGCGCACGCCGGCCGCATCGGGTTTCATCAACGCCGTTCTGCGCCGCTTCCTGCGCGAGCGCGAGGCGCTGATGGCGGCGGCCGAGCGCACGCCGGCGGGCGCATTCAACCACCCGCCGTGGTGGATCGACCGCATGAAGCAGGACTGGCCGGCGCAGTGGCAGGCCCTGCTGGCCGAGGCCAATCGCCACCCGCCAATGACGCTGCGCGTCAATGCACGGCGCACGACGGCCGCGGCGTACGCGCAGCGCGCGGCCGGGCGGGTGATCGGCGAGCACGCGGTGGTGCTCGATGCGCCGCTGCCGGTGCACGAGCTGCCCGGCTTTGCCGACGGCGACGTCTCGGTGCAGGACGCTGCCGCGCAACGCGCCGCGCCGCTGCTGATCGGCGCCGGCTTGCGTCAGGACGCCCGCGTGCTCGACGCCTGCGCCGCCCCCGGCGGCAAGACCGCACATCTGCTCGAGCTCGCCGACCTCGACGTGCTGGCGCTGGACTCGGACGCGCAACGCCTGACGCGCGTGCAGGAGACGCTCGACCGCCTGCACCTGCAGGCCACGCTGCGCGCCGGCGACGCACGCCATCCGACAGCGTGGTGGGACGGCGGCGCCTTCGACGCCATCCTGCTCGACGCCCCCTGCAGCGCCTCGGGCATCGTGCGCCGCCACCCGGACATCCGCTGGCTGCGCCGGCCGCAGGACATCGTCGCGCTGGCGCACTTGCAAGCCGAGATGCTCGGTGCGCTGTGGCCGCTGCTGGCGCCCGGCGGGCGCTTGCTCTACGCCACCTGTTCGGTCTTCAAGGCCGAGGGGCAGGCGCAGATCGACGCTTTTTTGCAACGGCTCGGCCCCACAGAGGCCCGCCTCGACCCCGCCTCTCCCGGTCACCTGCTGCCCCTGCCGGACAATGGCTCGGTAGGGCCGGTGCCGCCCGCCGACGGTTTTTTCTACGCCCTGTTGCACAAAGAACCCCACCACCGCTGAATCGAGCCATGCCTTGCGCCGCTGCGGACCGCCACCTCCACGGGCCCCGCGCGCAGCGCGGCCCGCTCCATCGGCTACGCCTGTTCGCGGCAGTGCTGGTGGTGACGGGGTTCGCTTCATCGACGACGGCGCAACCGCAACAGGCTGCGCCGCCGGTTGAGGTTGTCGCCCTGGCGGCCACGCGCAGTGCCGACGCCGTGCTGCTCGACTACCAGTTGCGCGTCGCGCTGCCGCCGCCGGTGGAAGACGCTGTGCGGCGCGGCGTGCCGCTGTATTTTCTGGCCACGGCCAGCTTGTGGAAGCCACGCTGGTACTGGCGCGACGACCGCATCGCACGCGTGCGCCGCGAGTGGCGGCTGACGTATCAGCCGCTGACGTCGAGCTGGCGCGTCAGCCAGGGCGGCCTCGGCCAAAGCCACGCCACGTTGGCCGAGGCGATGGCGATGTTCACGCGCAGCAGCGGCTGGCGGATTGCCGATGCGGCGCTGGCCGAGGCCGACGGCCAGCACTATGTCGAATTCGAGTGGGTGCTCGACACCTCGCAACTGCCGCGGCCGTTGCAGATCGGGGTCACCGGCGTCGGTGGCGGCAGCGACTGGGCGCTCGGCGTGGAGCGCACGATGAAGCTCGAGGCGGCGCCCGCTGCGCCGACGACGACGGCGCCTCCATGAGCCGCCGGGCCGCTCCCAAGGCGAAACCCGAAGCGCGCGGCGCGGAGGTTTTCTGATGAGCCGCCGAGCCGCTCCCAAGGCGAAACCCTTAGCGCGCAGCGCGGAGGTTTGCTGATGAGCCGCAAAACCACGGCCCGCTGGAGCGGTCTCGTCGCTGCGACGGCGTTCGTCGGTGTCGCGCTGGTGCTGCTGTTCGTGCTCTCGCTGACCGGCGAGAGCGGGACCTTCGTCGAACGCCACATCGAAGCGCTGCTGTGGCTGAACATCGCGGTGGCGGCGCTGCTGGTGCTGGTGATCCTGCTGGCGGCGCTGCGGCTTGCCATCCGCACGCGGCAACGAAAGTTCGGCAGCCTGCTGCTGATCAAACTCGCCGGCATCTTTGCGCTGGTCGGTGTGCTGCCGGGCGTGCTGATCTACACGGTGAGCGTGCAGTTCGTCTCGCGCAGCATCGAGGTCTGGTTCGACGCGCGGGTGCAGAACGCGCTCGATGCTGGCATCGACCTGGGCCGCGGCACGCTCGACTCGCTGGTCACCGACCTCGGCACCAAGACGCGAAACGCCGCCGACCGCCTGGCCGATGCGCGCACCGCGCCGACGCCGCTGGCGCTGGAGCGCGTGCGCGAGCAGTTGTCGGCGCAGGAGGTGGTGCTGGTCGGCGGTGCCGGGCAGACGCTGCTCACCGCCAGCGGCACGGGCACGGTGATCGCGCCGGGATTCGCGCCCGAGCGGCCGAGCCCGGCGCTGCTGCGCCAAGCGCGCAGCCAGCGCGTGGTCAGCCAGATCGAAGGCCTCGACGACGAAAACGTGGCCAACGCGGTGCAGCGTGCGCGCGTGCGCGCGATCGCGCGCCTGCCGGCCACCGATCTCGCCTTCGGCAGCGAAGACCGCTTCCTGCTCGTCGTGCAGCCGATCCCGCCTGCCGTGGCCAGCAATGCGTTGGCGGTGCAGAGCGCCTACCGCGAGTACCAGCAGCGCGCGCTGGCGCGCGACGGCCTGCGCCGCATGTACCTCGGCACGCTGACGCTGGCGCTGGTGCTGGCCGTCTTCGGCGCGGTGCTGCTGGCCGCCGTGCTCGGCACGCAACTGGCGCGGCCGCTGCTGCTGCTGGCCGAGGGCGTGAAGCAGGTGGCGGCCGGCGACCTCACGGCCAAGCCGGTGAGCACGTCGCGCGACGAGATCGGCGGCCTGACGCGCAGCTTTGCCGACATGACCGAGCAGCTCGGCCACGCGCGCGAGGAGGTGCAGCGCGGCGTATCGCAGTTGGAGAGCGCACGCACGCACCTGCAGACCATCCTCGACAGCCTGACCGCCGGCGTGATCGTGTTCGATGCCGAGCGCCACATCGACACCGTCAACCCCGGCGCGACGCGCATCCTGAAAGTGCCGTTGTCGGCCTACCGTGGCCGCGAGCTCGCCGAGGTGCCGGGCATGGAGGACTTTGCGCAAGCCGTCTGGCAGCGCTTCGATCTGCACACGGCCAGCCCCGAAGCCGGCGAGCGCGATCATTGGCAGGACGCGTTCGACCTGCCCGCGCCGGGCTCGAGTGCGACCAATCGCGCCACCGATGCCGAGACGCTGTCGCTGTTGATCCGCGGTGCCACGCTGCCGGCCGATGCGCGATTGCTGGTCTTCGACGACATCAGCGAAGTCGTCTCGGCGCAGCGCCAAGCGGCGTGGAGCGAAGTCGCGCGGCGCCTGGCGCACGAGATCAAGAACCCGCTGACGCCGATCCAGCTCTCCGCCGAGCGCCTGCAGATGAAGCTCGAAAAGAAGCTGACCGGCGACGACGCCGGGCTGCTGCAACGCTCGGTGGCGACGATCGTGGCGCAGGTCGATGCGATGAAGCGCCTGGTCAACGAGTTCCGCGACTATGCGCGCCTGCCGGCTGCGCAATTGGTGGCGCTCGATCTCAACTACCTGGTAACGCAGGTGCTGGCGCTCTACGGCGACGCCGCCGAACGCGGCCGCCTGGTAGCCGCGTGCGCTGCCGAGCTGCCGCCGATCCAGGGCGACCCATCGCAATTGCGCCAGGTCATCCACAACCTGGTGCAGAACGCGCTCGACGCCGTCGCCGAGCGGCCCGACGGCCGCGTGCAGGTCAGCACCGAACTGGTCCGCGGCGACAAGGGCGACGTGCGCGCGGTGCGGCTGGCGGTGCAGGACAACGGCCCCGGCTTTGCCGACAAGGTGTTGAAGCGCGCCTTCGAACCCTACGTCACCACCAAGAGCAAAGGCACAGGCCTGGGCTTGGCGGTGGTGAAAAAGATCGCCGACGAACATGGCGCGCGGCTGCGCGCGGGCAATCTGGCGGCTGCCGAAGGCGCCCCGGTGAGAGGGGCGCGGGTGTCGTTATCATTCGCGCTCACTGCGCTGGCCCTGAAGACCGCAGCATTGACATGAAAAACGCACCCGCTCGCGACGTTCCCCGCTGACATGGCCACGATCCTCGTCGTCGACGATGAAGTCGGCATCCGTGCGCTGCTGTCGGAGATCCTGACCGACGAAGGCCATTCGATCGAGATGGCCGAGAACGCCGCGCAGGCCCGCGCCGCGCGTGAACGCTTGCGACCCGACCTCGTGCTGCTCGACATCTGGATGCCCGACGTCGACGGCATCAGCCTGTTGAAAGAGTGGGGTTCTGCCGGCCTGCTGACGATGCCGGTGGTGATGATGAGCGGCCACGGCACCATCGACACCGCGGTCGAAGCCACCAAGTTCGGCGCCATGGCCTTCCTCGAAAAACCGATCACGCTGCAGAAGCTGCTGCGCGCGGTGGATCAGGCGCTGGCCAAGCCCTCAGCGCCGTCGGCCTTGACGGCGCGCGCGGGCAGTGCGGGCCCGATG
>JANNJX010000065.1:0-7483 GCA_031396005.1 Burkholderiales bacterium | reverse complement strand
GGTTGCCAGCCGTTCGCGCTCGCCGGTGATCAGTGACAGCATCGCATTCGTCTTCTCCCACTCGGCCTGCACCGCGCCGAAGATGCGCTTGGCGAGCTTCTTGTCTTCGACCAGCTCGACGTACCGCGCGGCGATGCGCAGGTCGCTCTTGGCCAGCACCATGTCGAGGTTGGAGAGCAGCGTGCGGAAGAACGGCCACTGCTTGTGCATCTTCTGCAGCAGCGCCAGACGCTCCTTGCGTTTGCCGGTGGCTGCGCCCAGCCATTGTTCGATGGCGCTGCCGAAGCCCGCCCAGCCCGGCAATGCAACGCGGCACTGGCCCCATGAAAAGCCCCACGGAATCGCGCGCAGGTCTTCGATGCGGCGGCCGGCTTTGCGCGATGCCGGCCGCGAGCCGATGTTGAGTTCGGCAATCTCGCGGATCGGCGTCGCTTCGAAAAAGTAGTCGGTGAAGCCGGGCGTGCCATAGACGAGCGCGCGGTAGGCGGCGAAGCTGGCCTCGCTGATCTGCGCGGCAGCGTCGAGAAAAGCCTTCGGCGCGGTCTTCGTCGGATGCAGCAGCGTCGCTTCGAGCGTCGCGGCGACGAGCGTTTCCAGGTTGCGCCGGCCGATCTCCGGGTGCGCGTACTTGGATGCGATGACTTCGCCCTGCTCGGTCAGGCGGATCTGCCCGTTCACCGTGCCCGGCGGCTGGGCGAGGATGGCTTGATAGCTCGGCCCGCCGCCGCGGCCCACCGTGCCGCCGCGGCCATGGAACAAGCGCAGTTGCAGGCCATGCGCGCTCTTCAGCGGCTCGAACAGCGAGACCAGCGCTGTCTCGGCGCGGTAGAGCTCCCAGTTGCTGGTGAAGAAGCCGCCGTCCTTGTTGCTGTCGCTGTAGCCGAGCATGATGTCCTGCTCGGCATGCTTTTCCAGGCGGCTGCGCAGCACCATCGGCAGCACGCCGGGCAGCGCGTAGTAGGCGCGCATGATCGGCTCGGCCTGGCGCAGGTCTTCGATGGTTTCGAACAGCGGCACGACGATCAGGTCGGCGTGCGCGCTCTCGTCGAGCGTGCCTCGCATCAAGCCGCATTCCTTCTGCAGCAGCAGCACTTCCAACAGGTCGCTCACGTCTTCGGTGTGCGAGATGATGTAGTGGCGGATCGCGTAACGGCCGAAGGCAGCAAGCGCTTCACGCGCGGCTTCGAAGACCGCGAGCTCGCCGCGCGCCAGTTCGCTGTAGTCGTGGCCCATCACGCGCAATGGCCGCGCATCGTTGAGCAGTGCGATCAGGCACTCGCGGCGCTGCGCTTCAGTGAGCTTTGGATAGTCGGCCTCGATGCGCGCCACGCGCAACAGCTCGCAGACCACCGCCTCGTGCTGATCGGAGCTTTGCCGCAGGTCGATCGTCGCCAGGTGAAAGCCGAACACCTGCACCGCGCGCATCAGCGGCGCCAGGCGCGGCGCGATCAGTGAGCTGGCGTGGTGGTGCTTCAGCGACGCTTCGACGATGCGCAGCTCGGCCAGGAATTCATCGGCATTCGCATACGGGTTCTGCGGCGCGACGGCGTGGCGCAGCGCCTCGGTTCCGGTGAGCGCGTGCAGCGTCGCCGCCAGCCGCGCATAGACGCCGATCAGCGCTTTGCGGTACGGCTCGTCTTCACGATGCGGGTTGCGATCGGGGCTGCGTTCGGCCAGCGCCAGCATCTCGGGCGTCACCCCGGCCAGCGTCTGCGAGATCGACAGCTCGGAGCCGAGCGTGTGGACTTCGGTCAGGTAGTGGCGCAGCGCCACTTCAGCCTGCCGTTCCAACGCCAACTTCAGCGTCGGTGCGCCGACGTTCGGGTTGCCGTCGCGGTCGCCACCGATCCAGTGGCCCATGCGCAGGAACGAGGCCACCGCATGGCCGTGCAGCGTGCGCTCGATGTCGCGGTACAGGCGCGGGATCTCGCGCAGGAAGGTTGCCGGGTAGTACGACAGCGCGTTCTCGATTTCGTCGGACACCGTCAGCTTGACCGGCCGCAGCATGCGCGTCTGCCAGAGCTGCGTCACGCGTGCGCGCAGCAGCGCCTCGTTGTCTTCGCGCTCGCGCGTGCCGCTGCGGCGGTCGCGCTCGCCGACGAGCTCGGCGATCGCGCGTTCGGCGTCGAGGATGCTCTTGCGTTGCACCTCGGTCGGGTGCGCGGTCAGCACCGGGCTGATGTGCGCCTGTGCCAGCATGGCGGCGACCTCGCCGGCGCGCAGGCCGGCGTTGAACAGGCGGTCGAACGCCATCGCCAGCGAACCTTCCTGCAAATGCCCTTCGCGCTCGTGGTGCTCGCGGCGGCGCACGTGGTGCCGGTCTTCGGCGATGTTGGCCAAGTGGCTGAAGTAGCTGAAGGCGCGGATCACGCTCACCGTCTGGTCGCCCGAAAGATTCTTCAGCAGGCGGTCGAGCACGCGGCCGGCGCTGGCGTCCTTCTTCAAGCGGTAGGCCACCGACAACTGGCGCACGCGCTCGATCAGCTCGAAGGCCTCGTGCCCCTCCTGCTCGCGGATCACGTCGCCGAGGATGCGGCCGAGCAGCCGGATGTCCTCGACCAGCGGCCGGTTCTTGGCCGCGGCGTCGTTGGGGTCCCGTGCGGAGGTCTTGGCGCTAGGCATGACGTGTAATCCGGTTACTGAAATTGATGTTACCAAGCTGTCGATAATCGGCCCATGCGTTCTTCCCTCACCGATCGCCGCCTGGTCATCGCCACGCGCGAGAGCCGTCTGGCGCTGTGGCAAGCAAAACATGTGCAAGCGCTGCTGCAGCAGCGCTTGGGCATCGAGGTCGAGCTGCTCGGCATGACGACGCGCGGCGACCAGATCCTCGACGTGGCGCTGTCCAAGGTCGGCGGCAAGGGCCTGTTCGTCAAGGAACTCGAAACCGCGCTCGAAAACCGGCGCGCCGACCTCGCCGTGCATTCGTTGAAGGACGTGCCGATGGATCTGCCGGCCGGCTTTGCACTCGCCGCAGTGTTGGAGCGCGAGGATCCGCGCGATGCTTTCGTCTCGCCGCGCTTCACGTCGCTGGCCGAGCTGCCGCAAGGCGCCGTCGTCGGCACGTCGAGCCTGCGCCGCGTGGTCCAGATTGCGGCGCTGCGCCCAGACTTGGTGATCGAGCCGTTGCGCGGCAACCTCGACACGCGCCTGCGCAAGTTGGATGAAGGCCAGTACGACGCCATCGTCCTCGCCGCCGCCGGCCTGATGCGTCTGGGCCTGGCCGAGCGCATCCGCTCGCGCTTCGAGCCGTTGCAGATGCTGCCCGCCGCCGGCCAGGGCGCGCTCGGCATCGAGGTCCGCGTCGACGACGCGACGCTGCGCGAAGCGCTGGGCACGCTGATCCACACGCCGGCCTGGCTGGCCGTGCATGCCGAGCGCGCCGTCTCGCGCGGCCTCGGCGGCAGTTGCTCGGTGCCGCTGGCGGCACATGCGCAGTGGCAGGGCGCGGTGCTGCAACTGCATGCCGCGCTGGGCGACGCCGAAACGCCGCAGCGGCCGTTGCTGCATGCGCGCACCCAAAGCCCGGTGACGACGGTGGCCGAGGCCGAAGCGCTCGGTGCCGCCGTGGTGGCGACGCTGCGCGATCGCGGCGCGGCGTCTTATCTGCACGCCGGCTGACGAGTGAAGCCCCCAAGCTCACTTCATTCGCAGCCCCCCCCCCAAGGGGGCGCTCATTGGCTTCGGGACGGCCGAGCGCCACTGAGATGCCGTTGACCGTTCTCGTCACCCGCCCCGCGCCGCAGGCCGCGGCGTGGGTCGACAAGCTGCGCGCCCGGGGCCTGCACGCGCTAGCGCTGCCGCTGATCGCGATCGAGCCCATGGCCGAGACGGCGGCCTTGCGCGACGCCTGGCACCTGCTGCCGCAACGTGACCTGGCGATGTTCGTCAGCCCGAACGCGGTGACGAGCTTTTTCGCCGCGCGCCCGGCCGCGCGCACCTGGCCGCGCAGCCTGCGCGCTGCGGCCACCGGGCCCGGCACCGTCGAAGCGCTGGTGGCCGCCGGTGTGCCGGAGGCGTTGTGCGTGGCGCCGCGCGCGGCGCCATTCGACTCGACCGCGCTGTGGGCGGTGCTGCAGAACGAAGACTGGCTCGGCCGCAACGCGCTGGTGATCCGCGGCGACGGCGGACGCGACGAGTTCGCGCAGGCGCTGCGCGCTGGCGGCGCCAAGATTGCTTTCGTGCAGGCCTACCAGCGCCGTGCGCCCGTGTGGTCCGACGCCGAACGCGCGCTCGCACTGGCCGCCATCGAGGCGCCGGGCCAGCATGTGTGGCTGCTGTCGAGCGCCGAAGCCATCGACCATCTGCTGGCCCTCGTCGGCACGCTGCGGCCCGGCACCGAGTGGAAGAACAGCATCGCCGTGGCCTCGCACCCACGCATTGCGCAGCGCGCGCGCAGCGCCGGCTTCGGCCGTGTGCTCGAAGCGCCGCCGGTGGTGGACGCGGTGCTCTCGGCGGTGGGCTCGCTGGGCGAACTTTAGAATCGCGCTGCTCGTCCACTGAACCAGATGAAACACACCCCCACTCGTCTGCGCTTCGACGCGTCATGCGTCGTTGCAAATGCTTGCGATACCAGCGGGTATCGCTGTGCCCGAGCCAAGCGAAGCGCAGGCTGCGCCTGCTTTGGCCCAGCCTGCCGCGCCGCTGCGCAGCCGCTCGGGTGCGATTTATCTGGTTCTGTGGACTGGTGAACACACCTGAAGACACACCGGCCGCCGCGGTGGCGGCGCTGCCGCCACCGCCGTTGACGCCCCTCGCAACTGCGCCCCCTTCGCGCTGGCCGATGCTGCTGGCGCTGATCGCGCTGGCCGTGACCGTGATCGCGCTGGCGGTGGCGTGGCAGACGCAGCGCCGCGTCAAGTCGCTCGAGCGCGAACTGGTGCAGCGCCAGGAGTCGAGCCAGCGTGACGCCGCCGATGCCCGTGCCGTGGCTCGCGCGGCGCAGGAGCTAGCGCAGGACGCGTCGGCCAAGAGCGCGCTGCTCGACGCGCGCGTGGCCGATGCGGCGATGCAGCGCTCGCAAGTCGAGGAGCTGCTGCAATCGGTCGCCCGTTCTCGTGATGAAAACGTCGTTGCCGACGTCGAAGCCGCGATCCGCGTGGCCTTGCAGCAGAGCGCGCTCACCGGCAGCGCCGAGCCGCTGGTGCTGACGTTGAAGCAGGCCGACGAGCGCCTGGCGCGCTACAACCAGCCGCGTCTGGAGCGCGTGCGCCGCGCCATCGCGCGCGACCTGGAGCGCACGCGCGCGCAGGGCTCGGTCGATGTGGCCACGCTGGCCGCGCGGCTGGACGAAGCGGTGCGTCTGGTCGATGAGCTGCCGCTGCTGGCGGTGGGCCGTGCGGCCGCGGCGCCGGCGGCCACGCCAACCGCGGCCACCGCGCCTGCCGCCAAAGTCGACGATTGGCGCGCCCGCGCCACCGCGTGGTGGCATGCCGGCCTGGCGCATGTCGGCAACGAGTTGCGCTCGCTCGTGCGCGTGACCAAGATCGATCATCCGGAGAGCGTGCTGGCCACGCCCGAGCAGCAGGTCTTCCTGCGCGAGAACCTCAAGCTGCGCCTGCTCAACGCGCGCCTGGCACTGTTCTCGCGCCAGTTCGACATCGCGCAATCCGATCTGCGCGATGCGCAGACCGTGCTCGACCGCTATTTCGACCGCTCGTCCAAGCGCGTCGTTGCGGCCAGCGACGCGCTGCGGCAGGTCAGCGTCCAGTCGCGGCAGAGCGCGCTGCCGCGGCCTGACGACACGCTCGCCGCGTTGACGACCGCTGCGGCCGGAAGATGAGGCGCACCTTTGCACCGTTCGGGCGGCCTGCATGAAGTCCGTCATCTGGCTCATCCTGCTGGCCGTCGCCGCCGTCGTCGCCGCCACCACCTTCGGCCGCAACGACGGCCTGGTCAGCCTGTACTGGAGCGGTTGGCGGCTCGATTTGTCGATGAACCTGTTCCTGCTCGGCCTGGTCGGCACCTGCGTCGCGCTGCTGGTGGTGTTGCGCGGCGTGCAGTCATTGCTGACGCTGCCCGAGCGTGCCAGCGCCTGGCGCATGCAGCGCCGCGAGCGCGCCGCGCAAGGCGCTTTGCGCGAAGCGCTGGCCGAGTACTTCGGCGCGCGCTACAGCCGCGCCCACAAGGCCGCCGAGCGCGCCATCGCGATCCATCAGGCCACGCCGGGCCTTCTCGACGAAGCCTCGACGCGCGGCCTGGCGCACCTGCTGGCAGGCGCCAGCGCGCACCGTCTGCAAGACCGACCGCAGCGCGACCGCCAGATCGCGCAGCTCGAAAAACTTCAGCGCGAGCACCGATCCGGCAGCGCGCGCGCCACCGAAGACGCAGTGACGCTGCTGGCCGCCGAGTGGGCCATCGACGACCGCGACGCCGAACGCGCATTGAAGCTGCTCGGCGCGCTGCCGCCCGGCGTGGCGCGGCGCACGCAGGCGCTGCGGCTGAAGCTGCAAGCGCAGCGCCTGGCCGGTGACCCGGGCGAAGGCCTGCGCACCGCGCGCCTGTTGGCCAAGCACCAGGCTTTCACGCCGGGTGCCGCGCAGGGCCTGTTGCGCACGCTGGCCAACGAAACCCTCGACGCTGCGCGCGACGTCGACCAGCTCGAACGCGCCTGGCAGCAACTCGACGCGGTGGACCATGACGACGCCTTCGTCGTTGCGCGCGCCGCCCGCCGGGCGGCCACCTTCGGCGATCCGACGCGGGCCCGCGCCTGGCTTCTGCCGCTGTGGGAGCGGCTGGCCGAGTTGAGCCGCGAAGAGCGCGAGGCGGTGTCGCTGGCGCTGGCGCGCAACCTGGAGGGCATCGGCCCCGATTGGCTGCCGCGCCTGCAAGCGGCCGAGCAGGCACTGCCGCAAGAGGCGGCGGTGCAGGCGGTGGTCGGCAGCGCTTATGCCGAGCGCGGTTTGTGGGGCAAGGCGCGCTCGCCGCTGGAGCGCGCCGCCGCGACCCAGACGCTCGCCGGCGATGCGCGGCGCGAGTGCTGGCGGAGGCTGGCCACCCTGGCACGCGCCGAAGGCGACGAGACCCGCGCTTTGGGCTGCGAGAGACAAGCCGTGGCGCTGACTTGAGCGTCGTCGTCACAAGCTGCTGGCGCAAGCCTTTGCTGCGGCGCACAATGACTCCTCCGAAGACGTGCGCGATCGTCTCGCGCGCCTGACCTTGAGTGCTCCCGCAGTAAAACAAAAATCACCCTCTGCGCTGGCCGCGCTGACGCTGGCCGCGTTGGGCGTGGTCTACGGCGACATCGGCACCAGCCCGCTGTATGCGCTGAAGGAGATCTTCCACGGCGGCCATGTCGCCACCACGCCGCAGAACATCCTGGGTGTGCTGTCGCTCATCTTCTGGACGTTGACGGTCATCATCTCGCTGAAGTACGTGCTGCTGATCCTGCGTGCCGACAACAACGGCGAAGGCGGCCTGATCGCGATGCTGGCGCTGGCCACGCACGCCGTGCGCGGCAAACCGCGGCTGCGGCGCACGCTGA
>JANNJX010000035.1:0-3643 GCA_031396005.1 Burkholderiales bacterium | reverse complement strand
CTTCATCATGATCGACGGATTCGTCTCGGCCTTGTCCATCGCCACCGTCAGGTGGCGCAGCACGGCGTCGTTGAAGCGAAAGCCGGTTTCCAGCTCGGTCAACGTTTCGGCGCTGCACTCGATGTTCAGGCACAGGTAATGCGCCTTGGCGAGCTTCTGGATCATGTAAGCCAGTTGGCGCCGGCCCCAATCTTCCACCCGATGCAGCTTGCCGCCGGCGGCGGTGATCAAGCCTTTGTAGCGTTCCAGCATGGCTGGAACCTGTTCACTCTGATCCGGATGGATGAGCAGAATGATTTCATAGTGACGCATGATGGCTCCTTGTGGATGTCCGTCGAGACGACATGTCCTTGACGGGGAAGCCGCCCTGCAGCGTCATGTAGCAGGTGCGGCAAGGGGGAAAAGCCTGCGATTGTAGCGGCCTTTGACCGCGGCGTTACTTGCGTGCCGCCAGCCGCTCCCAGGTGTCCACCACCGTGTCCGGGTTCAGCGAAATCGACACGATGCCCTCCTGCGCCAGCCACTCGGCGAAGTCCGGGTGGTCGCTCGGCCCCTGGCCGCAGATGCCGACGTACTTGCCGGTGGCCCGGCAAGCTGCGATGGCGCGCGAGATCATGGCCTTGACGGCGGGATCGCGCTCGTCGAAGTCACCCGCCAGTTGCTCGTGGCCGGAATCGCGGTCCAGGCCGAGAATGAGCTGGGTCAGGTCGTTCGAGCCGATCGACATGCCATCGAAGTGCTCGAGGAACTGGTCGGCCAGGATGGCGTTGCTCGGCACTTCGCACATCATGATCACACGCAAACCGTCCTGGCCGCGCTTCAACCCGCGCTCGGCCAGCATCTCGACCACGCGCGCGGCCTGCTTCACCGTGCGCACGAACGGCACCATGATTTCGATGTTCGACAGGCCTATGTCTTTGCGCGCGCGCTTCAAAGCCTCGCACTCCATGCCAAAGGCATCGCTGAACTCGCCGCTGATGTAGCGCGAGGCGCCGCGAAAACCCAGCATCGGGTTTTCTTCGTCGGGCTCGTAGCGCGAGCCGCCGATCAGCTTGCGGTACTCGTTGCTCTTGAAGTCCGACAGGCGAACGATCACCGGCTTGGGCCAGAACGCGGCGGCGATGGTGGCGATGCCTTCGGCGAGCTTGTCGACGTAGAACGCACGTGGCGACGCATGCCCGCGGGCCACCGACTCGACTGCCTTCTTCAGCTCGACATCGATGTTCGGGTAGTCGAGGATCGCCTTCGGGTGCACGCCGATGTCGTTGTTGATGATGAACTCGAGCCGCGCCAGGCCGACGCCGGCGTTGGGCATCTGCGCAAAGTCGAACGCCAGTTGCGGGTTGCCGACGTTCATCGAGATCTTGACCGGGCAGTACGGCATCTGGCCGCGCTTGACCTCGGTGATCTCGGTTTCGAGCACACCGTCGTAGATGAAGCCGGTGTCGCCTTCGGAGCAGGCCACGGTGACGAGCGAACCTTCGGCGAGCTTGTCGGTGGCGTCGCCGCAACCCACGACCGCCGGCACGCCGAGTTCGCGGGCGATGATCGCCGCGTGGCAGGTGCGGCCGCCGCGGTTGGTGACGATGGCGCTGGCCTTCTTCATCACCGGCTCCCAGTTCGGGTCGGTCATGTCGGTGACCAGCACGTCGCCCGGCTGCACGCGGTCCATCTCGGCGACAGAGCGCACGAGCACAACGCGGCCGGTGCCGATCTTCTGGCCGATGGCGCGACCCTCGGCGAGCAGCGTCGATTTACTGATGTCGCCCTTCAACTTGTAGCGGTGCTCGACCTGGCCCGCGCTCTGACTCTTCACTGTTTCGGGCCGCGCCTGCAGGATGTAGAGCTTACCGTCGGCGCCGTCCTTGCCCCACTCGATGTCCATAGGACGGCCGTAATGCTTCTCGATGATCACTGCGTAGCGCGCCAGCTCCTGCACGTCGGCATCACTGAGCGAATAACGATTGCGCATCTCGACCGGGTTGTCCTCGGTGTTGACAAGCTTGCCGCTGGCGGCCTTTTCTTGCGCCGACGCAAACGTCATGCGCAGCAGCTTCGAGCCGAGCGAGCGGCGGATCAGCGCCGGCCGGCCCGCGGCCAACGTCTGCTTGTGGACGTAGAACTCGTCCGGATTGACGGCGCCCTGCACCACCGTTTCGCCCAAGCCCCAGCTCGAGGTGACGAAGACGACATCGGGGAAACCGGATTCGGTGTCGAGCGTGAACATCACACCGGCGCTGCCCAGGTCGGAGCGCACCATGCGCTGGACGCCGGCCGACAGCGCGACATCGGCGTGGGCATAGCCCTTGTGCACGCGGTAGCTGATGGCGCGGTCGTTGTACAGCGAGGCGAAGACCTCACGCATCTTGGCCAGCACATCGTCGATGCCGTGCACGTTCAGAAACGTCTCTTGCTGTCCGGCAAACGACGCGTCGGGCATGTCTTCGGCGGTGGCCGAAGAACGCACGGCGAATGACGCTTGCGGGCTGTCTGCTGCGAGCGCCGCGTAGGCCGTGCGCACGGCGTCTTCCAGCGCTGGTGGCAACGGCGCCTCGTTGACCCATTGCCGAATCTGCGCACCGGCTTCGGCCAGCGCCTTCACGTCGTCGGTGTTCAGCGCGTCGAGCCGCGCGTTGATCTTGCCCGCAAGACCGCCGTGGGCGAGGAACTGGCGAAACGCGTGGGCCGTGGTGGCGAAGCCGCCGGGAACGCGCACACCGGTGGCGCTGAGTTGGCTGATCATCTCGCCGAGGCTGGCGTTCTTGCCGCCAACGACCTCGACGTCGGTCATCCTCAGTTGTTCAAACGGCAAGACCAGGGCGGTCGCCAACTTGGGTTCTGACATGGGAACACTCCGTAGCGATGAAAAACTGGTGCTTGCCGGGCATGGTCGGGCGCTGCAACTCGCGTCAACGCGACGTGATGTCGAAGGGGGGAGGAGCGCATCCGGGGCAGCCGCAAGAGGATTGCGAACGATTCTACGGGCCTATGATCCGTGCAAACGTCACAAACAACCAACTCGCGGGGCGTGAACCTGTCCACGTCTGCCTCGAAACAAGAGCGCCATGACCGACCGTACCGTCTTCTTCGTCTCCGACGGCACCGGCATCACGGCCGAGACCTTCGGCAACTCGATCCTGGCGCAGTTCGAGGCCAAGCCGCGCCACGTGCGGCGACCGTTCATCGACAGCACCGACAAGGCGCGCGCCGTGGTCGAGGAAATCAACAGAATTGCGTTGCACGAAGGTCGGCGGCCGATCGTCTTCATCACACTGGTCAGCGACGAGGTGCGCACCATCGTCACCGGCGCCGACTGCAAGGGTCTGGTGCTCGACATGTTCCGCACCTTCGTCGAGCCGTTGGAGATCGAGTTCGGCATCAAGAGCAACCACCGCGTCGGCCGCTTCTCGGACGCGACCAAGAGCGAGGAGTACCACGACCGCATCGAAGCGATCAACTTCTCGCTGGCCCACGACGACGGCCAGAGTTCGAAGAACCTGCAGAGCGCCGACATCATCCTCGTTGGCGTGTCGCGCAGCGGCAAGACGCCGACCTCGCTGTACCTGGCGATGCAGCACGGCATCAAGGCCGCCAACTACCCGCTGATCCCTGAGGACTTCGAGCGCGGCAAGATGCCGTCGTC
>JANNJX010000018.1:0-3871 GCA_031396005.1 Burkholderiales bacterium | reverse complement strand
CACCGCCCAGGCCACCCGGCGCAGCGTCAGCTCGGCGACGAAGCGGCGCCAGAACGGCACGTCGGCGGCGGTGGCGGCGGTAGACATGCGACAACGATAGCCGCATCGGCCTGCTGTCGCACCGCCGCCGTGCGTGCCGTGCGACAGGCCACGGAAACGCGGGGTCGAGCCGCGACCCCGCTCGTCACGTCGACGAGGCTAGACGCCGGCGCGTTGCAGCTTGGCTTGCAGCGCCTGCGTCAGCGTGTCGGCGCTGTCGGCCAGATGCGCTCGTGCTGCGGCCGACAGGCCGGGCCGTTTGGCAGCGCCATTGACGCGCGTCAGCAAGCCCTGCGCCTCCACACGCAGCAGGCTGCGCGCGTCGGCGCGGCTGGAGGCCGTCGGCCGCAGCAGCATCGTCGACAGCCGGTTGACATGCTCGCGCTGCAACTCGCGGCGCGAACTGCCGATGTCGCCGCTCTTGCCGAGCTCGCTCCAGACTTCGCGCGTCAATCGCGTGTAGAGCTCCGACAGGCGGAAGGCGCTGTCGTTGCCGCTGCGCGCCTCGACCTTGCCTTCGCTGTCGAGCAGGCGCGTGGCCACGCCGTCGCTCATCAACTGCGCCAGCAGCGCGCGCTGCATGCCGAGGATGACGCCGACGATCGAGTAGTCGGTGGCACCGGGGTCGCCGGCGTCGAAGACCGCGGCGGTGCGGTCGGTGTAGTCGGGTGCGAGCTTGCGCTGCAGCGCCGGCGAGAGCACGAAGGCATCGGCCGCCAGCACACCGCGCGCCAGCACGTCGAGCGCCTGGCGCTGCTGCGCCGCAGCGACCGGCAGCAGCGGGTCGCGGCCACTGCCCGGGTAGTCGCGCAGCGTGCGCACGCCGCCGATCTGGCGCGCCAGGATGCCGGCGGCACGGCCGGCGTCGCGCACGGCGTAGCCGATGGCACGGCGCAGCACCGAGTAATCGGCGTCGGGCTTCAACGTCCGCACCTCCTGGCGTGCCAGCAGGTCGCGCGCGATCGCGATGCGCTTCTCGGCAAAGCCCATCGGATCGGGGCCGAGGTCGAAGACCAGCGACTCGGGATCGATGCCGAGGAAGTTGTCCTCGTCGGTGCCGTAGGCCAGTTGCGGCTCGGCACTGCGTGCGGCGATGCGCTGCAGTTCGGCCTTCTCCTGCTCGGCCGTGGTCCCGACCGGCAGGGGCTTGTAGGCGTACTCGATGGCCCAGTAATCGTACGGGCCGAGCACGGTCTGGAAAAGCGTGCCCCCCGCCTGGCCCGGACGCGCCAGGTTGATCGGCGCGTACTCCATCACCGAGCCGGCCAGGCCGTTGGCCGCGGTGAATCGCGGATCGGACAGCTCACGCTCGTTGTACAGGCGCGAGGAGCGGAAGTTGTGGCGCAAGCCGAGCGTGTGGCCGACTTCGTGCATCGTCACGTCGACCAGGTAGTCGATGACGAACTGCTCCGCCTCCGGGCCGGACGGGTCGAGATCGCCGCGCGCTTCGAGCACGTCGAGCGCGTACGACAACTGCTCGGCCGCAGCGTCGGCGTGATCGCACTGCGGCCCATGCAGATGCGGCGCCGAACCCGACGGCGACGCCGCACCGCTTTCGCGCAGCGCGTCGCTGGCCTGCAGCAGGCGCGCCCACGGCGCCAACTCCTGGCCGTTGAGCACCTGCGAGCGCAGGTTGCGCAGCGCGCGCGACGACAGGCTTTCCATGCCGATGTCGGCGTCGATGATCTCGCCGCTGCGCGGGTCCACCTGGCTCGGCCCGATGGCGCCGAAGGTCGGCTGCGCGTTGGTCATCCAGCGCACCGAGGCCACGCCGACGTCGAGCGTGTCGAAGTCGGCGTCGTCGGGCTGTTGCTTGACGACGATGGCGTCCTTGAAGCCGATCTTCTCGAAGGCGCTGTTCCAGGCCAGGATGCCGCGCGTGATCGCGTCGCGGTACTTCACCGGCACGGTGCGGTCGATCCAGAAAGCGATCGGCTTCGCCGGCTCCGACAGCGCGGCGGCCGGGTCCTTCTTCTCCAGGCGCCAACGGTTGACGTAGGCCTTGCGCGGCGTGCGCAGCAGATCGTCCGAAAAGTCGTTGACGTTGGTGCTGAAGTGGCCGATGCGCGGATCGGCCAGGCGCGGTGCCATCGCCGTATCGGGCAGCTTGGCGATGGCGTAGTACAGGCCGAGCGTCAGGCTGCGCGCATCGGGCAGCGTGTTCGGCGTCGTCGGCGCGGGCACGCCGGGCGGTGTGCCGGGCTGCGCCACGGCAAGGCTGCCGGTGTAGAAATGCGCGTTGACGTTGAACACCACTTGCTCCGGCAATGCGCGGATCGACGAGAAGTAGGTATTGCGCGGCTCGAGCGAATAGCCCTGACGGTACTGGCGCTGCAGCGCCATGCCCAAGCCGAGCATGTCGCCGAGGAAGAACGACGAGGCCTCGACCAGCACCGTCTTGCGCTCCGGGTGCGCCAGGCTGGCCACCTGCGCGGTGCCGAGCAGGCTGTTCGAGAAGCCCGCGGCGACGGCACGCCCGGTCGGTGACTTGGCATCGCCGCCGAGGTAATCGGTGTTGATGGCGACCAACTGCACCAGGTTGTTGATGCGGCGGAACTCGACCAGTTGCGCGCGCCCGGCGCGGCCCCAGCGGCCGATCATCGTGCCGCCGTAGATGCCGGCCTCGCCGATGCCCTGCGAGATCTTCGGCGAGAGGAAGAACGGTTTGTTGAAGTCTTCGGGCTTGAGTTCGAGCCAGACCTTTTCTTCCTTTTGCCAGAGTGCGATCAGGCCTTTCGATTCCTTCGCGTCCTTGATGACGGTGGCGAAGGCCGGCGGCTGGCCCGGCGCCGGCGGCGCAGCGGCCACAGCAGCCGAGGCCGCTGCGGAGGGAGCCGCGGCAGCGGCGGCGGGTAGCGGGCGCAGCGGCGCCACAGGAGCGCTGGCCGCGGCCGTAGCGCTCGTCGGCCCAGAGGCCGTCGTCGCGCAGCCGGCGACGCCGAGCGCAGCCAGCAGAAGGGCCGGCAACAGGGGACGGAGGAATCGTGCGGTGTGGTGCATGGGGGCTGCCAGTAAGGGTCTACAACAGGTGCAGACTCGATCAAATTATCGAAGCACCGCCGCCGACAGGCCATCCGGCCCTGCCCTTGCGGAGCCGTTTGGAACCGGCGACGCGCGGCAAGTTCACGCTGCGCTCAAACTTTGCAGGTCTGCCACTGCTTGCTGTAGGCGCTGGCGGGCTGGACGACCGTCGTGGCGGCGCTGGCAGCCTTGGCGCGCGTGCCGTATTCGGTGTCCAGCTTGAAGGCGTACTTGTCGAAGAAGGCCTTGAACATCTCGCCGCCCTGCGTGCCGACGGCGTGCAGCTGATCGGTCTTGGCATCCCACTCCAACAACACGGCCGCCAGCGGCTGCGGCGCCGGGCCGGACATCACGCGCGCGCCCTGCGCCGGGTCGTAGCGCGAGTTGTCGCCGCAGCAGTGGATCACTTGCGACGGCTCGCCGGCAAAACCCTTGCGCACGCCGATGAAGGACAGCGCCGGCGTCGGGTACATCAGCTTGTGCGCGCAGATCGCCGAGAAGGCGACGATCGACTGGTTCGGCCCCACGCCGCTCGGCGCGCTGTAGCTCTGTTTCGCTTCGGTGGTCAACGACGCGCCGGCCACCGCTTTGTCCATCGCCAGCAGGAAGACGGGCGAAGCGACGAACGGATAGTTGAACAGGTGCGGCTCGCCGACCTTGAGCTGCCGGGCGAGAAATGGGTCGCCGAGATGATCGACGAGCCGCGAGCGCGCGTGCTGCTGTGGCTCGCCGGCAACCGCCGGCAGCACGCCAGCCGCGGCCCACGCACCGGCCACGCAAGCCGCTTGCCGCATCAGCGCGCGGCGACCGA